>NZ_JBEXLC010000044.1:0-59785 GCF_040609795.1 Nocardia sp. NPDC004604 | reverse complement strand
CCATTCCGCTCTAGATTGTTCAAATCCTTTTTCTTTTGTTAATTCAATCGCTTCTTGTAAGGTATCTTTAAAGCTCGCCATTATTTAGTTCTTTCAGTTTTTCAGTTTGCTCAGAAAGTGTTAATGCATCAATAATTTCATCCAATTTACCTTCCATAATTTGGTCGAGCTTTTGTAAAGTTAAACCAATTCGATGATCTGTCACACGACTTTGAGGATAATTATAAGTTCTTACACGTTCAGAACGATCTCCTGTCCCTACAGCTGATTTACGTTGAGCCGCATACTTTTGTTGTTCTTCTTGTAATTTCATATCATATAATCGCGCTTTTAATACTTTTAATGCTTTTTCACGGTTTTGAATTTGTGATTTTTCTGAAGACGTTGCAATAATACCGGTTGGAATATGCGTAATACGTACAGCAGAGTCTGTAGTATTAACGTGTTGACCACCAGCGCCACTTGAACGATACGTATCAATTTTCAAATCTTCATTACGCACTTCAATTTCTACATCTTCAACTTCAGGTAAAACAGCTACAGTCGCTGTAGATGTATGAATGCGTCCTCCAGATTCCGTTTCGGGCACACGTTGTACACGATGAGCACCATTTTCAAATTTCAACTTACTATAAGCACCACTACCTGAAACTGAAAAACTGATTTCTTTATATCCACCATGATCACTTTCTGCCGCTTCAACAATTTCAGTTTTAAAATTTTGAGATTCCGCATATTTTGTATACATTCTTAATAAATCGCCTGCGAAAATAGCTGCTTCATCTCCACCAGCTGCTGCTCTAATTTCGACAATAACGTCTTTTTCATCGTTTGGATCTTTAGGAATTAACAAGAATTTAAGTTGTTCTTCTAATTCTGGAAGTTCACTTTTTAATCCTAATGCTTCTTCTTTTAACATTTCAATTTCTTCTTTATCATCTGTTTCAGTTAGCATTTCATCTATTTCTGCTACTTCTTCTCTTTTACTTTTGTAATCTCTATAAACATCTACTGTTTTCTGTAAATCAGCTTGTTCTTTAGAATATTTTCGTAATTTATCTGGATCATTAACAATTTCTGGATCACTTAACATTTCATTTAACTGTTCATATCTTTCTTCAACAATATCTAATTGATCAAACACTATATTTCCTCCTTGTCATTGATGCTAGGTGCTACAATATGATGTGCTCTGCATCTTGGCTCATAACTTTCATTTGCTCCTACTAATATAATTGGATCATCAATTCTTGCTGGTTGTCCATTAATTAAACGTTGCGTCCGACTTGATGACGAACCACATATTGCACAAACGGCTTGTAATTTGGTCACTTGTTCACTTACGGCCATAATTTGAGGCATGGGGTCAAAAGGTTCACCTCTAAAGTCCATGTCTAATCCTGCTACTACAACTCTATGACCATCTTCAGCTAGCTTTTCTACTATATGTACAATTTCATTATCAAAAAATTGAATTTCATCTATACCTATGACATCAAATTGAGATAAATTTTGTAATAGTATTTCTCTAGCTGTTGAGATATTAATGGCTTCTAGCTCATTACCATCATGTGATACAACTTTCTCTTTATGATACCGGTCATCAATAGCTGGTTTAAATACGATTACTTTTTGTTTAGCATAAATTCCTCTTCTTAATCGACGAATTAATTCTTCCGATTTACCACTAAACATACTTCCAGTAATGCATTCAATCCAACCAGAATGGTAAGTCTCATACATTATAAGTTCCACCTTTTTCAAAACATAATCGCTTAATTATATCATATTTTCGATTATTATAAATGAGTTTATTACTGGGTTATCACTGAAGAAATTAATAAAATAGTTTAGAAATAAAAAAATACCTGCTTAATTCTATACATAATAGATTAGGCAGGCATTTTAAGTTCAAAATTAATTGTTGTTTGATTTGAGACCAAACTTTTTGTTGAAACGTTCCACACGACCATCCGCAGCAGCGAATTTTTGACGTCCTGTGTAGAATGGATGTGAATCAGATGATACATCTAAGCGAATAACTGGGTATTCGTTACCATCTTCCCATTCCATTGTTTCTGAAGAAGTTTTAGTAGAACCACTTAAAAATTTAAAGTTCGTTGTTGTATCTAAAAAGATGACTTTGTGGTAATCAGGATGAATTCCTTGTTTCATTTTTTTCAGCTCCTTTGCCCTGAACCATCTGGAACAGAGTTATTTGTGAGTTTTTACCCAATACTGTGTAATTATAATAGTTATTGAAGGAAAACGCAACCCTCAATCACATATTTTAGATAATTGGTTTTCCTGTTTTTGTACTTTCAGCGGCTGCCTTTTGCAATTGTTCAAAAAATTCTTTGTTATTTTCTGAACGTTTTAATTTTCTTATAAAACGCTCTGTAAAATCGGTAGAATCAGTAAACATATTTCTAAGTTGCCATAATGACTCTAATTCAGACTTACTAATTAATAATTCTTCTTTACGCGTAGAACTACGCCCAATATCAATAGCTGGGAATATTCGACGTTCAGATAATTTACGATCAAGATGAAGTTCCATATTACCTGTACCTTTGAACTCTTCATAAATCATATCATCCATACGTGAACCTGTATCTACTAGAGCCGTTGCTAAAATAGTTAGGCTACCACCTGCTTCAATATTACGAGCAGCACCGAAAAATGCTTTAGGCTTATGTAAGGATGCTGGATCCAAGCCACCTGACAATGTTCTACCACTAGGCGGGATAACAAGGTTATATGCTCTTGCTAAACGCGTAATAGAGTCCATCAAGATAATGACATCTTGTCCTATCTCTACAAGACGTTTTGCTCTTTCTAATAATAATTCTGCTACCTTAACGTGATGTTGAGGAGGTTCATCAAAAGTGGAATGTACTACTTCTGCTGACTCTACTGAACGCTCTATATCAGTTACCTCTTCAGGTCGTTCACCTACTAATAATATAAATAATTTAGCATCTGGTTTATTTGTACTAATTGCATTTGCAATTTCTTTAAGTAATGAAGTTTTACCAGCTTTAGGAGGAGCGACAATAAGACCACGTTGACCTAAACCAATTGGAGTAACTAAATCCATAATTCGAGTAGAATAATTTCGAGGCTCTGTTTCAAGAATAATTCTTTCCTCTGGATATAACGGAGTAAGTGCTTGGAAATGAGGACGTTTTTTTACAACTTCTGCATTTTCATCATTAACAAAGTCAACTTGTAGAAGTCCATAGTATTTTTCATTGTCTTTAGGCTTTCGTACTTTTCCAGTTACTTTATCGCCTCGTTTAATTTCAAAACGTCTAATTTGACTAGCTGATATATATATATCTTTTTCACCTTTAGAATAATTAACGGTTCTTAAAAAACCATATCCATCAGGTTGTATATCATCTAAAACACCCTCCATATAGTAATTTCCATCTTTTTCCATTTGAGCTTCCATAATTGCCAAGACAAGCTCACTTTTATTCAATTTACTATAATTAGTTAGTTTTAATGATTTTGCTTTTTGCGTAAGTTCTTTTGTCGTATAATTTTTATACAATTCATGAAAAGATTCATATTGTGGTGATGTTCGTTCTCTTTCAGGCATAAATTGCACCCATTTCTTATATTTTTATAAAAATCATCTAGCTACTAGCATTGTTAAATCATCTAAATGATTATAACTTAAATGTTTTAAACGTTAGCATCTTAAATACTAGAATTAATATAGCAAATTTTTAATTTAATTACAAAATGATTTTATTAAATTTCAAAAAATAAAACAGCTCATGGAACTAAAATGATTCCATGAACTGTATTTATATTAAACTATTTCATTATACTTAATTATTTAAAATAACCAGCAATTGATTTTACTTCTAAGAACTCTTCAATTCCGTAGTCGCCCCATTCACGACCGATACCAGATTGTTTATAACCACCAAATGGTAAATAGGGTTCGTTTGGAGATTCATTAATTTGAATTCTACCTGCCTCAATTGAACGTGCCACTTTTTGAAGCGTTTCTTTATCTTTACCAATTACATATCCTGCTAAACCATATTTAGTATCATTAGCAATTTCGATTGCTTCGTCTAAATCATTATATGTGATTACTGAAACAACTGGACCAAAAATTTCTTCTTGTGCAATAGTCATATCATTTTTAACATTTATAAAAATAGTTGGTCTAGCAAAATAACCTGTATCTAATCCTTCTGGTTTACCTGGACCACCATATAATAATTCAGCGCCTTCTTCAATACCTTTATCAATATAAGATTGTACTGTGTCGAATTGTTTTTTACTAATGATTGGTCCTACTTGGGTATTTTTATCAAGTGGATCGCCAACTTTAACATTACTAAACTCTTCTTTTAAGGCAGTTAAGAATTCTTGTTTAATACTTTCTGGAACTAAGATTCTTGTTCCTGCAGTACATACTTGACCAGTATTATTAACAACCTTTCCAGTTGTAGCTTTTGCAGCTTCTTTAATATCTACATCGTCAAGTACGATATATGGTGATTTGCCACCTAATTCAAGAGATACTTTTTTGATATCTTTAGCTGCTTTTTCCATAATTTTAGAACCTGTAGCTCCAGAACCAGTGAATGACATCATTCTAACTTTAGGATGTTCGCTTAATGGATTACCTACACCTTCACCATCACCATTAACTAAGTTAAATGCGCCTTTAGGAACGCCTGCTTTTTCAAAGATTTCAGCTAAAATTATTGCAGCAAATGGTGTTTCTTCAGAAGGTTTTAACACAACTGGACTACCTGCAGCAAATGCTGCTGCTAATTTAAGAGATGTTTGATTAGTTGGGAAATTCCATGGTGTAACTAATCCAGAAACGCCAATCGCTTCTTTAGTTACCAAATCATCTCCGCGACGTTCTTCAAATTCAAATGAATCTAAAGCTCTACGTGCTTCTGAAAAGTGTTGTAAACCCATTTGATAATGAACATTTTCTGAAACAGTTAGTGGAGCGCCTAACTCTGCTGTAATTGTTTCAATAATATCTTGTTTTCTATTTTTATATTCTTCTACTATTCTATCTAGTAGTTGTTTTCTTTCTTCAACTGAACTATGGCGAAATTCTAAATATACGTCATGAGCAGCTTGAACCGCTTTTTCTACATCTTTTTCATTACCTTTTGCAACTTTTCCAATAACTTCTTCTGTTGCTGGATTAATTACATCAATTGTTTCGTTACTTTCACTATCAATCCATTCACCATTAATATATTGTTGAGTATAATTTCTCATCAATGATTCACTCCTTAAGAATGTGTATGTCTAATATATATCCGATTTGATGTTATTTAAACATAATTAAAAGGTTAAAGTTTATATAAACTCCAACCTTTTAACTATATTATTTAACTGAATCGTTATGTTCTAATGTGACGTAATCTCTAGCCCATGCTTCAATTGGTCTTAAAGCCTCAGCAAGTGCTTTTCCTTTATCGGTTAACTCATAAACGATAGAAACAGGACGCCGAAAGCATTGTGGCGCACCGTGATCAGCACGGTCCGTTCCGCAGCCGCACCGCGTTGCTGAATGTGCCACGCCTGGGCCCGAAGGCCTTCGAACAGTGCGCGGGCTTCCTGCGCATCCGCGGCGGCGACGATCCGCTCGACACCTCCGCCGTGCACCCCGAGGCCTATCCGGTGGTGCGGCGCATTCTGGAGTCGACCGGACGCGGCATGTCGGAACTGATCGGCAATACCGGGACACTGCGCGCGCTGAAGCCCGCCGATTTCACCGACGAGAAGTTCGGTATCCCCACCGTCACCGACATCATCACCGAACTCGAGAAGCCGGGTCGCGACCCGCGTCCGGAGTTCAAGACCGCCGAATTCGCGGCGGGCGTAGAGAAGGTCGCCGACCTCGAGCCGGGCATGGTGCTCGAGGGTGTGGTCACCAATGTGGCCGCATTCGGTGCCTTCGTCGATATCGGCGTGCACCAGGACGGACTCGTGCACGTCTCGGCCATGTCACACAACTTCGTCAAGGATCCGCGCGAGGTCGTGAAGTCCGGCGATGTCGTCAAGGTGAAGGTGCTCGAGGTCGATGTCGCACGTCAGCGCATCGGGCTGTCGCTGCGGCTGGACGACGAACCGGGTGCCGTCAAGGCCGAGGGCGGCCGTGGCCGTGGCCAGGGTGGTCGGGGCGGACCCGATCGCGGCGGGCAGCGGCAGAATGGACAGGGTAAGCAGCAGGGCCAGGGGCGCCAGCAGAATCAGGGCCGCAACCAGGGCAACCAGCGTCGTAACACGCCCGCGCCGAGCGGTTCGATGGCGGATGCACTGCGGCGGGCCGGTTTCGGACAGTAGGGCGATACGGGCGGAGGTTGTAGGCGGCCATGCGACGGTGGCTCGAAGATGATGTGATCGCGCATGGTCGTCTGCCGTTGGCGTGCTTTCTGCTCGGATTTATCGTCGGGTTCCTGCTGATCCGGCTCAGCGTCCGGTTGATCCGTAAGCAGGTCCGCTGGTGGCCCGGAAATCTGCGCTCCGGCGGCGTGCACATCCACCACATGGTGTTCGGGGTCATCCTCGTGCTGTTGTCCGGCATCGGGTTGGTCACGACCTACCAGAGCGCCGATACGCTCACCGCGAGCCTGCTCGCCGCCGCCTTCGGTGTCGGTGCGGCCCTCACCCTCGACGAATTCGCGCTGATCTTCTATCTGCGCGATGTGTACTGGGAGGAACAGGGCCGCACCTCGGTCGACGCGGTCTTCGTCGCGCTCGCCGTGACGGGACTGCTACTGCTCGGCTTCCATCCGCTGTGGTTATTGGATGTCAATGACTTCCGCCGCGACCCCAGCATGGAGGTCCGGATCTCCATCGTCGTCTTCGCGGTGGTGAACCTCGGGCTCGCGGCCATCGTCATTGCGAAAGGCAAGATCTGGACCGGCCTGTTCGGCATGTACTTCCTACCCCTACTCGTCGTAGGCGCGCTACGCCTGAGCAGACCGGGCGCACCATGGGCCCGCTGGCGCTACCCCGGCAAGCGACGGCTGATGTACCGCGCCATCGTCCGCGAACGCCGATACCGCCGCCCAGTAATCCGCGCGAAAATCTTCGTCCAAGACCTGGTCGCCGGAAAACCCGACGTAGTCCACGTCCGCGAGGCCGCCGAAGCCGAATTGGCCCGCACCGTAGTCCCCGCCCCACCCGCCCCCGCCCACTGGCACCTCCCCATGGCCGACCACTCCCACCACAACTGAGCTCTCGCGTTCAC
This sequence comes from Nocardia sp. NPDC004604, assembly GCF_040609795.1. Lineage (NCBI taxonomy): Bacteria > Bacillati > Actinomycetota > Actinomycetes > Mycobacteriales > Nocardiaceae > Nocardia > Nocardia sp. NPDC004604. Next base: position 52,530 of record NZ_JBEXLC010000044.1, on the reverse strand, counting down.
GAGAATGCGCTGGTGCAGGGTGCTCCCGGCGTTTGCCTACACCAGCGCATTCTCACGGGATGAGCTGGGGGAGGTGGGGGGTGGAAAGGAGGTCGCGCCTCGAATCGGTCGGCCAGGTCGTGTTCGTTCACGAAGGGCCGTTGGTATGGCTCGGACCGTTGGGGTTTGCTGGCATCGCCCTCGCCTCCGGTGGCCTGCGCCCGGGGCGCAGGGCAGCCGCTCGGACTGCTGCGCTGCCGGTCGGTCGCGTGACCGAGGCGGTGGCGGTGCACCGCGCGGTCACCCGCGGAGCGGGGCTTTTCCCGTGGCAGGACCGGGGCGATTTTTCCGGTGCCCCGCCGATCTGGCACAATGCACAGGTTGCCCTGGGTGCTTTCCGCCCATGGAGCACCCCTTATTCGGAGCATGAACCGGTCGAGTACGCGAGTGCCGCCAGGGTCCTCTGCTCGCGCGAACATCAGAAGGATGAAATGAACACCCTTGACTTCGTCGACGAAAAGTCGCTGCGCAGCGACGTCCCCGACTTCCGGCCGGGTGACACGCTCAACGTGCATGTGAAGGTCATCGAAGGCTCGAAGGAGCGCATCCAGGTCTTCAAGGGCGTCGTGATCCGGCGCCAGGGCGGTGGCATCCGCGAAACCTTCACCGTCCGCAAGGTGTCGTTCGGTGTCGGCGTGGAGCGCACCTTCCCGGTGCACAGCCCGAACATCGACCACATCGATGTCGTGACCCGTGGTGATGTCCGCCGGGCCAAGCTGTACTACCTGCGCGATCTGCGCGGCAAGGCTGCCAAGATCAAGGAAAAGCGCTGACCTTGTAGCACAACGCAGCTCGGCACGATAGTTATTCAGTAGCCCGGCACCGGACGTGAGTCATGGTGCCGGGCTAATCTGTTCGGCGTGGCAGACGAAAGTGGGTCGATGACTGTGTCCGGTTCGGACGACGAGGGTGCGGGCCGTCGCTCGCGACGCGCGAAGCGCAAGCAACGCCCTTTCTGGCAGGAACTGCCGGTCCTCATTGTCATCGCTGCGGTGATCGCGGCCCTGATGGTCAGTTTCGTCGGGCGCCCGTATGTCATTCCGTCCCAGTCGATGGAACAGACTCTGCTCATCGGCGACCGCATCTACGTGGAGAAGCCGAGCTATTACTGGGGCAATCCCGAGCCCGGTGATGTCGTGGTGTTCGTCGGTCCGCCGTCGTGGAATACCCGCTACCAGTCCATCCGGTCGAGCAATGTCGTCGTGCGCGGCGTGCAGAACTTCTTTTCCTTCTTCGGGCTCGTGCCGCCGGATGAGAATGATCTGGTGAAGCGGGTGATCGCCGTCGGCGGGCAGACCGTGCAGTGCTGTGACGCACAGGGCCGGGTCCTGGTGGACGGCAAGCCCTTGGACGAGCCGTATGTCAAGAACGACTACCCGTGGTATCCCGGACAGCAGAATGCGACCTACCCTGCGGGCCGGGTGTTCGGCCCGGTGAAGGTGCCCGAGGGCAACCTGTGGGTGATGGGCGACAACCGCAATCAGTCCGCCGACTCGCGCGCCCACGTCAGCGACAATCTGCAGGGCACCGTCCCGATCGACAATGTTCGCGGTAAGACCGTCTTCAAGATCTGGCCGCCCACCCGCATCGGCCCGGTGAAAGCGCAGGATCCCCAGACGAACTGATCGGTGCGGGCCGCAGGATAATTAGACGGTGGGGCAGGGTCGAGTGGCACAGGCTAAGGGCGCGACTCCGGGCAACGGGTGGCCGCCGCGCGTTGTCATGCGTCGGGCAGGCGGATTGCGCACCATGGAGGCAGCACTGATCCGCAGCGGACTAGGACCCGTCGCGGGCGTCGACGAGGCCGGGCGCGGCCCCTGTGCCGGACCGCTGGTGGTCGCCGCCTGTCTGCTCGCTCCCAAGGCCTACGACAAGCTGGCCGGACTCGACGATTCCAAGAAGCTCACCGAATCGGTGCGCGAGCAGCTTTACCCGGTCATCACCCGGCTGGCGCTGGCCTGGCAGGTCGTGGTCGTTCCGGCCTGGGAGATCGACTCGATCGGCATCCATGTCGCCAATATCGAAGGTATGCGCCGCGCGGTCGCCGGGCTCGGGCGGACGCCCGGATATGTGCTCACCGACGGATTCCGGGTGCCCGGTATTCCGGTGCCGTCGCTGCCGGTCATCGGTGGTGACGCGGCCGCGGCCTGCATCGCGGCGGCGAGCATTCTGGCCAAGGTGACCAGGGACCGGATAATGGTCGAACTCGACGAGCGCTTTCCCGGCTACGGTTTCGCCGCGCACAAGGGCTACAACACGCCCGAACATACCGCCGCGCTCGAACGGCTCGGACCGAGCAGTGAGCACCGCCGATCCTGGCGCAATGTGCGGGAGGCGGCGGGGCTGCGGCCGGTCGCCGCCGCCGAGTACGCCGACGCGGTACTGGCCGATGAGGTTTTGGCCGGTGCGGTTCTGGTCGACGGCGCCGAACCGGATAGCCGAGTGGCTACCGACCCGGCGCATGCGAGATGATGTCAATACACGCAGTGCGGCGAGAAGGAGGACGTCCCACCCGATGAGTGCCGAGGACCTGGAGAAATACGAAACCGAGATGGAGCTCTCGCTGTATCGGGAGTACAAGGACATCGTCGGTCAGTTCTCGTACGTGGTGGAGACCGAGCGCCGCTTCTATCTGGCCAACTCCGTCGAATTGCGGCCGCAGAACGCCGACGGCGAGGTGTACTTCGAGGTGCGCATGAGCGATGCCTGGGTATGGGATATGTACCGGCCCGCGCGCTTCGTGAAGCATGTTCGGGTGATCACGTTCAAGGACGTGAATATCGAGGAGCTGGAGAAGCCGGATCTGCGGTTGCCGGAGTAGGGCGCCCACACTGCGGGGTGGTCGCATGGGCGCCGATCCGGCTCCATAGCACGGGGCACCGACAAATACGGCGCACGTGAATACTGGGCGCTCGGGTTGTGCACAGCTCAGCGGTTATCCACAGGTTTTCTGTTCGCCCAGGTCGCTGGCGTCGACCGGAGGTGCGGTCCGGGCACGCTGAGCTCGTGGCAGATAACCGGGCGCTCGGCGCACAAGGGGAAGAGCTGGCGGCACGATTCCTGCAGGCCGCCGGGATGGAGATCATCGGCAGGAATTGGCGGTGCAAATACGGCGAGCTGGATCTGATCGCCAAGGACACCGAGGTCACCGCCTTCGTAGAGGTCAAAACCCGAACCGGGGCCAAGTTCGGCACGCCCGCCGAGGCGGTCACCTTCGATAAACAGCAGCGGATACGGCGGCTTGCGCTGGTGTGGCTGGCCGAACAGGACGGTCCGTGGCGCAATATCCGGTTCGATGTCGTCTCGGTGTTGCTGCACCGCGGCCACCGTCCGGTCATCGACCACCTGAAAGCCGTGTTCTGATGGCGCTGGGGGTGGCGTATTCGGTCGCGGTGACCGGGGTGGACGGTCAACTGGTCGAGATCGAAGCGGATATCGGACAGGGCCTGCCCTCGGTGCATCTGGTCGGACTGCCCGACACCGCGCTGCAGGAATCCCGGGATCGAGTGCGCTCGGCGGTGGCGAATACGGGGGAGAAGTGGCCCGACGGCAGGGTGATTCTGGCGCTGTCCCCGGCGTCCTTGCCCAAGATCGGCAGCGTTTACGACCTGGCCCTTGCGGTCGCGGTACTCGACGCGGCGGACGCGATTCCCTCCGATCGGCTCGGAAAGACTGTGCTGTTAGGGGAATTGGCGCTCGACGGCCGGGTGCGCCGCGTGCGCGGCATACTGCCCGCGGTGATCGCGGCGCGCAATGCGGGCTGGTCTCGGGTGATCGTGCCGGAATCCGCGCTGGCCGAAGCCGGTCTGGTGGATGGTATCGAGGTCTTCGGCGCCGCCAGCCTGCGCACCGTTGTCGCGTGGCTGCGCGGCGAGGGCGTCCTCGTCGAACCCAATGGCATCCTGCCCGACACCGGTCGCTACGGCGGCGATCTGAGCGAGGTGGTCGGCCAGGACGAGGCGCGGTGGGCACTGGAGGTGGCCGCGGCGGGCGGTCATCACCTGCTGCTCACCGGACCGCCCGGAATCGGCAAAACCATGTTGGCGCAACGTCTTCCGGGCCTACTGCCGCCCCTCACCGAATCCGAAGCCCTCGAGGTGACGGCCATCCACTCGGTCGCTGGCGCGCTTTCAGACGACCACCCGTTGATCACCATGCCGCCCTTCGTCGCTCCCCATCATTCGACCTCGGCCAGCGCCATGGTCGGCGGCGGATCGGGGACGGCACGCCCGGGCGCGGTCAGCCGCGCCCACCGGGGCGTGCTGTTCCTCGACGAATGCGCGGAGATCGGCACCAAGGTCCTGGAAGCGATGCGAACTCCCTTGGAAGAGGGCGAAGTTCGCATCGCCCGTCGCGACGGGGTGGCGCGCTATCCGGCCCGATTCCAACTGGTGCTCGCCGCGAACCCCTGCCCCTGCGCACCGGCCCGCGATGTCGACTGCATCTGCCCGCCGCTCGCCCGCCGCCGATACCTCGGCAAACTGTCCGGACCGCTGATGGACCGCATAGACATCTGGGTCCAGATGCACGGCCAGTCGGGCGCATCGTTCGCCGCCGCGGAGGCCGAGAGCAGTGCGGTCGTGCGCGGCCGAGTAGCGGCGGCAAGGCAAGCCGCAGCGCACCGTTGGAGGGATTTTGGCTGGGCTACGAACGCCGAAGTCCCAGGTCACATACTCCGCCAACGATTCCGACTGCCCTCCGAAGCAACCGCCCCGGTCGAGGCCGCCCTCCGCCTGGGCCGCCTCTCCGCTCGCGGCGCCGACCGCGCCATCCGCGTCGCGTGGACAATCTGCGACCTCCGCGGCGCGGACCTTCCTGGAGCCCAGGATGTACTGGCGGCGTTGAACTTTCGACAGCGGGGTGCACAGTGAGCGGGGGAGTGAGGTCGTCGGCAGATGGGGCTATGTGCGACGGGGGCGATTCAGCGATGGTCGCCGTTCTCGTCGGATGCGAGTCTGTCCGTGTTCCTCAGGGCCCAAGACGTATTGGTCGCCTTGGACTTCCGGTGGTGGCGGACACTGAGCGCGGCGCGGGTAGATGCGGGGGCCATCGGAGGCGGGGATTGCCGTTGTGCGGGCGGCCCAGCGGTCGCCTCAGGGTGTGCTCGCGTAGTGGTGGTCGACGGGTTGGCCGCGATGCAGTGCTGAGCGAACGGCTTGGTGCAGCAGGTGCGGGTGCTCCTGGGATGCAGGTCTGTCCGTCTTCCTCGCCGGCCAAGATGTATTGGTCGCCTTGGACTTCCGGCTGTGGGGGCTCGGTGAGCGCAGAGCGGTCATTGCGAGATGTGCGGGCGTTCGGGGGCAGGGAGCGCTGCCGGGTGGGCGCAGGGTCCGCTTCGGGGTCTGCTGGCGCGGCAATGGTCGATCGGTTGGTTGCGGCGCAGAGCTGGGCGACGGCTGCTTGCGGCAGGACCGATCCAGCGCGGGTAGCCGTGCGCACCGCATACGGCGGCATCGACCTCGGTGGTGCGCGGGATGTGCTGGCGGCGTCGAACTTCCGCGGCGGGGTGGGCGATGAATGAGGACCGGACAGCTGGGGCGTCGGCAGCAGGCGAGCATGCGGCGGATGACGGCATCCCCGGGGCGGATTGCGGTTGGGCGAGAGGTGCTGAGGGGGCCGATGTGGGATACGTATCAGCGGTGGCGGGGTGTGCTGGTGGGGTGGTGAGCGGCCGATCCCCTCGCTCGGGGTATGGGGTTGTGGACCTGGACGATCGGGGGTCGGCGAATACCGAGGTGGTTGTTGGCGGGGATGAGCGACGGTTGGCGTGGGCATATTTGTCGCGCGTGGTGGCGGGGCCGTGTGCGGCGCTCTCGTTGTTGATCGAGTCGGTTGGGGTGGTGGAGGCGGCGCGGGCGGTGCGGGAGTGTGCGTTGCCGGAGTCGTTGTTGGGGCCTACTTCGAGGCGGCGCGAGATCGATTGTGCGGCAAACGATCTCGAGGTGATGGAGCGGATCGGTGGACGTTTGGTTACTCCAGATGATTCGGAATGGCCTGCCTGGCGGATGTTGGGTCTCAGCCAACTCGAGCCGGGACGCGATCGGGACGGGGCCGTGCCGCTGGTGTTATGGGTGCGTGGGCCGCGGTCGCTGTTGGAGTCGAGTGAGCGCGCCATCGCGGTGGTCGGGGCGCGGTGCAGTACTGGGTACGGTGATCGCGTCACCGGTGAGATCGTCGGTGATCTGGCCGCGCAAGGCTGGACGGTGGTGTCCGGTGCTGCCTTCGGTATCGACGGTATGGCGCATCGCGCCGCTCTGGCCGTTGGCGCCCCGACCATTGCCGTCCTCGCCTGCGGCGTCGACCGCGCCTATCCCGCCCAGCATGAGCGGCTCTTGGCCGAGATCGCCGAAACCGGTTTGGTGATCAGCGAATACCCGCCCGGCACGGTTGCCCACAAGAACCAATTCCTGGCCCGCAACAGGCTGATCGCGGCCCTGGCGGACGGCGTTCTCGTGGTGGAGGCGGGGCTGCGCAGCGGTGCACGAAACACTGTCAAATGGGCCCGCCGCCTCGGCCGCCCCGCCCTCGCCATCCCCGGTCCCGTCACCTCGGCATCCTCGGTTGGCTGCCACCGCATGATCCGCGAGGGTGAGGCTCTGCTGGTCACCCGCGCCGAGGAGGTCATCGATGAAGCAGGCCCACTGCGTCTTTCGCTACCGACTCAGCAATCGTCCGACCCAGGCGACCGCTTGCTCGGCGACGAAGCATCGGTCTTCGCGGTACTCCCGAAAATCGGCTCCCGCCAGCCAAGAGCCATCGCCGAGGACGCCGGTCTCGAAGTGGCCACCGTCCGCGCCATTCTCCCCGCACTCGAACTGGCCGGACTCGTCGGAATGGACGAAAACGGCTGGTACCGAACCACGAAGAAGACGCAACAATGACTGTCCCGCGCTCCCGAACCCGAAGAGCTCGAGCACCGGGTCATGCCCGTGCGCTGAGCGGTGCTGGCCCTCCCGCTCCGCCGACACCGTGACCGGTTCGCCCTTCGAGACTTTGCAGCGCTCGCACCTCGGACCGACGTTGCTGGATCTGCTCGGCGGGCGGGTGAAAGGTAGATGAATCCGCTGTCGGTGCGGCGCGCTGACTTGCCAATAGCGGGTGGGGTGGTGACGGTGGGGAGATGGAGTTGCCGGAGGATCTCGAGGCGTTGCTGATGGAGTATGGGCGGCATCTGCGGTTGGGGCGGAATCGGTCGGCACATACGGCGCGGGCGTATGTGGGGGATGCGCGGTCGTTGCTGGCGCATTTGGTTGCGCGGTCGGCGGATTCGGCAGTGCGAGAGATGGATTTGGCGTTGTTGCGGTCATGGCTGGCCGCGCAGTCGGCCGGTGGTGCGGCGCGCACGACCATGGCGCGGCGGGCGTCCTCGGCAAGGACATTTACCGCGTGGTTGACCAGTACCGGGCGGCTCGCGATCGATCCCGGACTTCGGCTCGGTTCGCCGAAGGCGCATCGGGTGTTGCCTACGGTGCTCGGCACCCAGCAGGCCGTGGCGGCCATGGATGCGGCGGAATCCGGTGCGGTGCAACGTGATCCAATGGCCTTACGCGATCGGCTGATCGTGGAGCTGTTGTACTCCACCGGAATCCGGGTCAGCGAATTGTGCGGACTCGATCTCGACGATATCGATCGAGAGCGGCGCCTGGTCCGCGTACTCGGCAAGGGCAACAAGGAGCGATCGGTGCCCTTCGGCGTTCCGGCCGATGCAGCGATTGCGAATTGGCTGCGGTACGGCCGCCCCACATTCGCCACCGCCGACTCGGGTCGCGCCCTGCTGCTGGGCCGCCGCGGCAAACGCCTCGATCAGCGCCAGGCCAGAACGGTTGTCCACGAGGTCGTTTCGGCGATCCCGGGCGCACCCGATATGGGCCCGCACGGATTGCGACATTCGGCGGCAACCCACCTGCTCGAGGGTGGCGCCGACCTACGCGTCGTGCAGGAGCTGCTCGGCCACGCCAGCATGGCCACCACCCAGCTGTATACCCACGTCTCCATCGAGCGCCTGAAGAAAGTCCACGACCAGGCCCATCCTCGCGCCTGACCGGTCGGCTGAGGCCGTAGGCAACCGAGTATCGGGTTCGCGATCCGCCCATTGTCTCTGCGGTACCGCTGTGCCGCGAGTGCTGCCACCACGACAGCCTGGACGTTCTCGCCGTTCACATCGCTTCTGACCTCTCCCGACTCTCGCGCCTCGTTCAGTAGCGCGCCGAACACGTCCCGCAGCTCCGCCGCTGCCTGCTGCGCGCCGGGGCCGGGTTTTACGCCGGCGGCCGCGAGCGCTTCGGTCACGTCCTGCTTGGGCCCCGCGCGTCCAATAAGGCCGGTGAGGTATGGGAAGAATCCCGTGCCCTTGTCTCCGCCGTCCAGCGCCGCCTGCGCCTCGCGCCGCAGTTCATCGAGATGTACGGCGACGATCGCGTCGTACAGCTGATTCTTCGTCGGGAAGTGACGGTGAACCGTCCCCGGTCCCACCCCGGCCCGGCGTGCGATCACGTCCAGGGTCACGCCAACACCATCGGTCGTGAATGCCTCGCGTGCCGCCTCCAGGATCCGCTCGATGGTGTGATCGCCTTCGATGCCGTCGCGGACCTTGTCGAGGCGCTGTCCATCAAATAGGCCGCGACCATTGGCGAACATCGGGCCGGTCGAAATTCTGAAATGTGTTCGCGTGGCGGGAACTGATGAAGATGGGGTGAAATTATCGCTATTCTGAAACGGGTTCTAGTTTGGAGGATTCGTGAACGCCGCACGATTTGTTGACCGGCCCGCGGTCGGCTCGCGCCGCGGCCCAGGGCGGGAGGTTCGATGAGCACCCACACCGTGTTGGGCAAGGAAGTCCGGATGCCGGTGCGGATCCGGCTCGCGCACGCGTTCATGGCGACCTATGCGGTGTCCGCGGCAGCTGCGCAGCGGGTGATCGACTATTCCGGGCTGGAGATTCTGCGGCTGCCCGGCGGGCGCGCCATGTGCACGCTCGTCTTCGTCGACTACATCGACGGAGATCTGGGTCCGTACAACGAATTCGGCGTGTCGTTCATGGTCCGCCACCACACCTCCGGACCCGCCGCCGCACTCGGCGATCTCCGGGCCCTGTCCACGGGCGGAGCTGGTGTCTTCATCCATCGTCTCCCGGTCGATGGTGAATTCACCCTCGCCGCGGGCCGCGGGATCTGGGGATTTCCCAAGGAGATCGCGGATTTCGATGCACAGCACGAAGGCCGTGTGCGTCGTGGCGTGCTGCATCAGAACGGGCAACTGATCGTCGATCTCACCATCCGGCCCGGCCTGTCCGTCCCGGGACGCCGCAACGGTGCCGCATCGTTCGACGCCTACTCCCATATCGACGGGATCACCCGATGCACACAGTGGCAGATGGAACCGTCCGGTATGCGTGCCCGGCCCGGCGGTGCCGAGTTGTCCCTCGGCGACCATGCCTGGGCCGATGAGCTGCGATCCGTCGGTTTACCCAAACGCGCGCTCATGGCGTCGGTCGTGGATCGACTCGCGATGACCTTCCAGGACGCCAACCCCCTCTGACGGTGGATCTGCCGCAAGGTCGCATCCGCGAGCAGCGAACTCGGTGGAAGACCACATCGACGGCGGTAACCTGACGTAGCGGATCGTTTGCTTACGGCAGGAAACCGGCCAGCGATGGAGAGGTGTCCGTGAATCCCGACGAGCAGCACATTGCGGCCCTTGACCGGCAGCAACATAGCAACGTGCGCGTCGAGATCTGGGGCAAGTTCCAGGCGATGCATGGTCCGCGGCACATCATTGATGGGGCAACACCGGCCATCGGGTTTCCGCTCGGCTATTCCGTGGCGGGCGCGGAAGTGGGTGTCTTTATCGCCATCCTGATCGCCGTCGTATTGGCGGCCTTCCGGTTGATCAGGGGCGATTCGGTCCGGGTCGTCGCCGCTTCGGTATTGGTCATCCTGGTCTTCTCGCTCTTCGTCGAGATCACAGGCGAGGGCCGGGGTTTCTACCTGCCCGAAGTGGCGCTGTGCGTTGTGCTGACCGTGCTGTTCGGATCGACCCTGCTCACCGGCAAACCGCTGAGCTACACCGTGAGCCGCCGAATCCGGCTCGAACCGGCGGCACCGGCCGATCCCGCGGTCCGGTTGCACCTGCATCGTCGAATCACCCTGGCCTGGTTCGTGTTCTGGGCCGTCCATGTGGCCGTCATGTTGCCGCTGTATCTGGCGAACAAGGTGGTTATCCTCGGCACCGTGGCCTTGATTCTCGGCAAGCCCGCACTGGTCGTCATGCTCGCGGTGACCTGGCTGTGGGTGCGCGCCAACGGGCCCCGCCCCTCCGAAGCCGAGGGGTCGATAGTCGAAACCGAGGTGACGTGACTCTCCCCAATCCCGCTGAGGAATCCGAAGAGGGCGAAGAGGAAGTCGATTACCGATTCACCCTCGCCAACGAGCGGACCTTCCTGGCCTGGATCCGCACATCGCTCGGGCTGCTCGCCGGTGGTGTTGCCGTGCATACGCTGGTGCAACCGTTCCGGATGGCGGGCCTGCGGCGGGCGCTCGCTATGAGCTGCATCGCGCTCGCGGTAATCGTCGCGGTTGGTGCGTACGGACATTGGCGGCGCGTCGGCGCGGCGATGCGCAATGGCGAGCCGCTGCCCAACACCGTCATGGTGCCGATCCTGTCGTTGGGCATCGCCATCGTATCGGCACTGGCCTGCGTCGCGGTGTTGCTGCGATGAGCGACGGTCTGGCCGCAGAGCGCACCGCGCTCTCTTGGCGGCGCACTGCCACCAGCGCGATGGCTGTCGCCGCGCTGCTGCTCAATCATGCGGTGACCAGCGGGTGGCGACCCGCTGCCGTCGCGACGATCGGTGCGGCTATCGCGATGGCGGCGCTTGCGGGATTGTGTTTTTCGCGTAATCGCACATTGCACGAAGGTCGCTTCGGTCACGGCCGCGGCGCGGTTGCCGCGACGACGGTGGCGGTGCTGGTCGTTGCTGTCATCGTGGCAGTGATCGCATCGACGGAAACACCGCCCTGAAGCACTGAGGCTCGATATATCAACGGCAGGCCCAGAAAGTTCAGCTGACAAGGAGGGTGGACATGACGACATCGACCGAGCCGAGCGAGTTGATCGTTGAGAGCCAGCGGCGTGCGGCCACGACGCTGCCGTTCGCGGACACCGCCGACCTGGCGGACGCGGACCGCGGGTTCATCGCCGCGCTCGAACCGGGCATTGTCACCGCTGCTGACGGAACGGTGGTGTGGGACAACGACTCCTACGACTTCCTGCGCGAGCCGTGCCCGGCGTCGGTGCACCCGAGTCTGTGGCGCCAGTCCGGCGTGGTGGTCAAACAGGGTCTGTACCAGGTCGGCGAAGGGATCTATCAGATACGCGGACTCGATCTGTCGAATATGACGTTGGTCGAGGGCACTGCCGGTGTGATCGTCATCGATCCGCTGATCTGCGCGGAAACCGCCGCCGCCGGGCTGGCCCTCTATCGCGCACACCGCGGCGACCGCCCCATCACGGGACTCATCTATACCCACTCGCATGTGGACCACTTCGGCGGTGCGCTGGGCGTGACCAGCGCCGAAGACGTTGCGGCGGGCCGCTGTCCGGTGCTGGCTCCGGCCGGATTCCTGGAGCACGCAGTGGCCGAGAACGTCTACGCGGGCACCGCGATGGCTCGCCGTGCCGCCTATATGTACGGCGCGGCACTGCCACGCGGTCCGCTCGGTCAGGTCGGTGCGGGTCTGGGCCAGACCACCTCCCTGGGCACCGTGACGCTGATCGCTCCGACCGTCGATATCACCGCCACCGGTCAGCAGGAAACGGTGGACGGGGTGCGCATCATCTTCCAGATCACCCCGGGTACCGAGGCTCCGGCCGAGATGAACTTCTACTTTCCGGACCACCGCGCGCTGTGCATGGCCGAAAACGCCACGCACACCCTGCACAACCTGCTCACCTTGCGCGGCGCGCTGGTGCGTGATCCACATGTGTGGGCCGGGTACCTGACCGAGGCGATCAATCTGTACGCCCGTGATTCCGATGTGGTGTTCGCATCGCACCACTGGCCCACTTGGGGCACCGATCGACTCGTGGAATTCCTTTCCCTGCAACGAGATCTGTACGGCTACCTGCACGACCAGACGTTGCGGCTGCTGAATCAGGGCCATGTCGGCAGTGAGATCGCGGAGTTGATCGCGCTGCCGCCCGCCATCGAAAATGCTTGGCACACACACGGCTATTACGGATCGGTCAGCCACAATGTGAAGGCCATCTACCAGCGGTATATGGGCTGGTTCGATGGCAATCCGGCGCATCTGTGGGAGCATCCGCCGGTCGAATCCGCCAGGCGGCATGTGGAATTCATGGGTGGTGCCGACGAAGTGCTCCGCAAGGCGCAGGTGTCCTACGATGCCGGTGACTACCGATGGGTCGCCCAGGTGGTCAATTACGTCATCTTTGCCGATCCGGACAACCAGGCCGCGAAAACATTGCAGGCCAATACCTTCGAACAACTCGGCTACGGCGCGGAGAATGCCACCTGGCGCAACTTCTACCTCAGCGGTGCGTATGAACTGCGCAACGGCTCGTTCGGCACGCCGACGACGACGAATGCTCCCACCATGCTCGCCGCCCTGACCGTCGAGCAGATCTTCGACGCCATGGCATTGCGCGTCGACGGCCCCAAGGCGTGGGATATGCGGGTGGTGACCGACTGGCATCTCACCGACGAAAACCGCATCCACCGCCTCGAACTGCGCAACGGTCGCCTGACGCATTACGACCGGCCCGACGGCGTTGCCCTTCCCGACCCCGACGCCTCGTTCACCCTGACCCGGCCGATACTGATCCGAGTCCTGCTGTCGGGTGAGGACTTTGGTGCACTGGTCTCCTCCGGCGCCATCACGCTCGGCGGCGACCCGACCAGACTCGCCGATATCGTCGGCGTCTTCGACCAGCCGGACCCGGACTTCGCCATCGTCACACCGTGAATGAATCGGCGTCGAACTCGCGGTGACCTCGCGTGTCGTCGGATAATCCCTCGACCCGCGAGGTCTCCGGCGCGTACGGTCGGCGACCATGTCCACCGAAGCCATCGACAAATCCGTGCCGCTGCGCGATCGCCTCCGCACCGCCCTGTCCGCTGCAATGAAGACCCGCAACCGCAGCGCCATCGCTGGTCTGCGCTCCGCGCTCGGCGCGATCGACAATGCCGAGGCCATCGACATCATGGACATCAAGGCCGGTGCCATCGAGACCAGCGCCGTAGGCCTCGGTGCGGCCGAAGTCCGCCGTCGCGACCTCACGGAGTCCGATATCGAAGAGATCGTTCGTGCCGAAATCACCGACCGCCACAAGGCCGCCGACGAATACGACACCCTGGGCCGCTCCGATCACGGCGATGTACTTCGCGCCGAAGCGGCAGCACTGACCGCGCAGCTCTGAGCCACGGTCCCGCCGGCATCGTCACGGATTCGGTTGTTCAGCAGCCGAATCCGTATGCCCCGCCTGGTGCTGCCTAGATCGAGGTCGGGAGGGTGTCGATGTACTTTCCGGCGATGATGTGCTGGATGGCTCGGACAACCGGTCCGCCGAGGCGGACATACCACGCGCCCGGGCGTGAGAATGCGGTCACCAAGCCGTAGACGCTGTCGTCGGTGGGGTCGTATTCGACGGCGAACAGCTCCTCGCCGATCTCCGGGTGGCCGGGCAGTGTGCCGTAGGCGAAGCCGCGGCGGTCGGGCTCGTCCAGGACGTACACCACTCGGCACGGTGCGGTGATCCCGAGCGGACCGACGCCGAGTCGGACCGTCAGCCGGGTCCCCGGCGCTGCGGTCGGGGTGTCGGCTTCCCGAAATATGCCGGTACCCTTCTGCATTCGGTACGCCAGCAGCTCCGCGCCCGCGCGCTCGAACAGTGCACGTCCGCGCCCGATTCGGCGGCACAGTCGAAACCGGTGGTAGCCTGCCGGGAGCACACCCTTCGTCGCGCCGACCTCGGCATAGGTGAACGGCGGATCCCCGAGCGCATATCCCATGGGTCGATCCTCGTCCCGGAATCATTGCGATGGAAGAGCGCGGTCCGACACATCCGCCTGCACTGTCGTCCACTAGGTGACCGGTTTCAAACGCAGCGGAGTCGGATGCAGCAGGCCGAGCGGATCGACATACTCGTGTCTGCTGTGCCTGCCCGCGTCCCGTCGTGCACCCCAGTGCAGGCACGCGGCCGGCCCGCAACCCTCGTGACCCGCCTCCAAGGTGCCGATTCGCATCCCGCGACCGACCCGCAGCCCCACCGCAACCTCCGCTCGGACCGGCTCATATGTAGTCCGAAGCCCACCCGGATGGTCGATCGACACCGCCGGTTTGCCCGCGACCGTCCCCGCGAACACCACGATCCCGTCTCCGGCCGCGAGCACTGCCTGCCCGGGTGTGCCCGCCAGATCGACCCCGCGATGTCCGGGCAGCCAGTCCCGCACCGGTTTGTCGAACTGTCGCTCGACCCTCGGCCGCGGTTGCAACGGCCAGCTGAACTCTCCCTGCGGAGCAGCCGAAACCGCCTGCTCCGCAACGAATCCCAGTAAAGCGATGACCGCGACGACAATCGAAACCAGTCGCCGCCCGCGCGACCATCCGACCCTGCAGACTGTATTCATTCGAGATCAGCGAGGCAGCTGGAGCGGAGCTCGGTGGAGCAGTTCCAACAGCCGCGACAGCAGATCATCGACCACCTGGGGCAAGGAACTCGCCGATCCGGTGCCCTGCCCACGGACGATATCGGTCGGGAGCGGAGCCATACCTGCCCCAAAAACCGGCGTCGGCGCACCGTCCACCCGCAGCGCGTTGGGCGCAAGGTCCATCCGTATTTCGTTGGGCGCGACATTCACGTCGAGCGCGTCTGGTGTGACGCTCACATGGGGTATGTCGGGTGCGAGGTCGACGTGGAGTGCGTCGAGCGCGAGGTCCACAGATGCCACATTGGGCGCAACGTCGACGCGGAGTACGTCGGAAGCGACGTTCACGCGGGGCGAATCGGGTGCAAGGTCCACATGGAGTGCGTGGGGTGCGCGATCTACTCGGAGTGCATCCGGCGCGGGGGCCACGTGGAGCGCGTCTGGTGTGACGTTCACGCCGAGTGCGTCGAGCGCAACTTCCACCCGGAGTGCACCAGGCGCGCCGTTCACACGCAGCGCGTTCGGCCTGACATTCACGACAAGTGGCGCCAACTGGAGCGGCACCGGCGCCAGCCCACCACCCGGATGCGGCGCGGAATGGGCCGAACCCGTGCACTCCCCGAACACGACTTCCGATACGTAAGGCCGAATACCGCCAGGCGGAGCGATTGCCCCGGATCCCCACGGCGCGGCACCAGCAGCCGCGCCATCCGGCTGCGCGGCTGAAACCGGCTGTGCCACAAACAGCGACCACAGGAACAGCGGCGGGAGGATCATGGTTATCCAGATAGCTATGCGATTCATGCCTCCCAGCGTCGGCCGGGCACGGCACCCGCAGTAGCCCCGATCCGGCGAGTGTGGACAACTTTCCCGTTTGTGAACATCGCCCGTTTACGTCGATGACAGGGCGATTTAGGAACTGACCCGCTGAGACCGTAGACTGGTCGAGCGGTCTGTGCCTGCACGGATCGACTTCGCGCGCCACCCCGTGCTTGTTCGTAGCGGCGCTGTTCGAACGGAGCTCGACTTCGTAATCGGCAGTGCGCATGCGGAGCAGGGAATCATCGGCTGGTCCTGATCCTCGTGATCGGGTCCGATGGTTCGGAGGCGCCAGGGCGGTGGATCACCGATTCACCGCGTCAACCGGCAAACGAAAGAGAGATACGAGAGCCATGGCTGTCGTAACCATGAAGCAGCTGCTCGACAGCGGCGCACACTTCGGACACCAGACCCGGCGCTGGAACCCGAAGATGAAGCGGTTCATCTTCACCGACCGCAACGGCATCTACATCATCGACCTGCAGCAGACGCTGACCTACATCGACAAGGCCTACGAGTTCGTCAAGGAGACCGTCGCCCACGGTGGCACCGTCCTCTTCGTCGGCACCAAGAAGCAGGCCCAGGAGTCGATCGCGGCCGAGGCGACTCGCGTCGGAATGCCCTACGTCAACCAGCGCTGGCTGGGTGGCATGCTCACCAACTTCTCCACCGTGCACAAGCGTCTGCAGCGCCTCAAGGAGCTCGAGGCGATGGAGCAGACCGGTGGCTTCGAGGGTCGCACCAAGAAGGAAATCCTCATGCTCACGCGTGAGATGAACAAGCTCGAGCGCACCCTCGGCGGTATCCGCGATATGGCCAAGGTGCCCTCGGCCATCTGGGTCGTCGACACCAACAAGGAGCACATCGCCGTCGGCGA
The DNA here is from genome assembly GCF_040609795.1 of Nocardia sp. NPDC004604. NCBI lineage: Bacteria > Bacillati > Actinomycetota > Actinomycetes > Mycobacteriales > Nocardiaceae > Nocardia > Nocardia sp. NPDC004604. The sequence goes on along the minus strand of NZ_JBEXLC010000044.1, from coordinate 36,130 downwards.
GGCGCGCAAGCTGAACATCCCGGTCATCGCGATCCTGGACACCAACTGCGATCCCGACCTGGTCGACTACCCGATCCCGGGCAACGACGACGCGATCCGTTCCGCCGCTCTGCTGACCAAGGTCGTCGCCTCTGCGGTGGCCGAGGGCGTGCAGGCGCGGGCCGGTCTTTCCGCCGGTGACGAAAAGCCGGAAGCCGGCGCGGGCGAGCCGCTCGCCGAGTGGGAGCAGGAGCTGCTTGCGCAGGCCGCCCCCGCCCCCGCCCCCGCCGCGGCCGAGACCGAGACCGAGGCGGCCGACGCCGAGGCTCCCGCCACCCCGGCCGACGCCTGATCGTCGCAGTGTCCGATGGTGGCGGGCAGTCTGGTTACCCAGGCTCCCTCCGCCGCGGAGCGTTTGTTCACCTTGCCGACCTCTCCTGGTAGGAGCGGTCGGCAAGGTGGTGTTACCACCCGAGACAACACACAGGAGGATCGCCACCCATGGCGACTTACACCGCCGCGGATGTGAAGCGGCTGCGGGAGCTCACCGGCTCCGGGATGATGGACTGCAAGAACGCGCTGGTCGAGACCGACGGTGATTTCGACAAGGCCGTCGAGGTGCTGCGCATCAAGGGCGCCAAGGACGTCGGCAAGCGCGCCGAGCGCGCGACCGCCGAGGGCCTGGTCGTCGCCAAGGACGGCGTGCTGATCGAGATCAACTCCGAGACCGACTTCGTCGCCAAGAACGAAGAGTTCCAGGGCCTCGCCGACAAGATCGTGACCGCCGCCGCCGCCGCCAAGCCCGCCGACCTGGACACGCTGAAGGCGCTGAAGCTCGACGGCCAGACCGTCGAGGAGGCGCTGCAGGCGCTGGCCGCCAAGATCGGCGAGAAGCTCGAGCTGCGTCGCGTCGTCGCCTTCGACGGCCCGGTCGCCGTCTACCTGCACAAGCGTGCCACCGACCTGCCGCCCGCCGTCGGCGTGCTGGTCGAGTACCAGGGCGAGGGTGACGCCGCCGCCGAGGCCGCACGTGCCGTCGGCATGCAGGTCGCCGCGCTCAAGGCCAAGTACCTGACCCGCGACGAGGTCCCGGCCGATGTGGTGGAGAACGAGCGCCGCATCGCCGAGCAGACCGCCAAGGAAGAGGGCAAGCCCGAGGCTGCGCTGCCCAAGATCACCGAGGGTCGCGTCAACGGCTTCTTCAAGGACGTCGTCCTGCTGGAGCAGGCGTCGGTCACCGACTCGAAGAAGACCGTCAAGGCCCTGCTGGACGAGGCCGGTGTCACCGTGACCCGCTTCGCCCGCTTCGAGGTCGGCCAGGCCTGATAACGTCCGCGAACCCCTCGTACCCAGATACGGTGTACGAGGGGTTTCGGCTGTCCGGACGCTGCGCGTTCATCGGCAATTCCCGAGCCTGACCGGGCGAGTTCGTTGCGTCCGAGGGGGGTCTTCTACCCACTCCGAAACCGAATAGGGCAGGATAAGGGCGCTCTGTAAGTGAGGGTCTTGGTATCCGAGAGCCTCCGCGCTGCCATCCGGCCCTGCCGAGACCGAATCCACCGCAGAAGGAGACGAACACCCATGACGAACCTCGGGACCGAACGCCCAGGATATCGCCGGGTGCTTCTCAAACTCGGCGGAGAGATGTTCGGCGGTGGCAAGGTCGGGCTCGATCCCGATGTGGTGCAGACGGTCGCCGAGCAGATCGCCGAGGTGGTCTCCAGCGGAGTGCAGGTGGCCGTGGTGATCGGCGGTGGCAACTTCTTCCGCGGCGCAGAACTCGAGGAGCGCGGTATGGAACGTGCCCGCTCGGACTACATGGGCATGCTCGGCACCGTGATGAACAGCCTTGCGCTGCAAGACTTTCTGCAACAGCAGGGCATCGACACCCGGGTACAGACCGCGATCACCATGGGGCAGGTGGCCGAGCCGTATCTGCCGCTGCGCGCCAAGCGGCATCTGGAGAAGGGCCGTGTGGTCATCTTCGGTGCGGGCATGGGCATGCCCTACTTCTCCACCGACACCACCGCCGCCCAGCGCGCGCTGGAGATCGGTGCCGATGTGGTGCTGATGGCCAAGGCGGTCGACGGGGTGTTCACCGCGGATCCCCGGGTCGACGCGAGTGCCACCATGTACACCGAAATCACGCATAAAGAGGTCATCGAGCGTGACTTGAAGGTCGCCGACGCGACGGCCTTCAGCCTGTGTATGGACAACCAGATGCCGATCCTGGTGTTCAATTTGTTGACGAAGGGCAATATCGCCCGTGCGGTCGCCGGTGAGAAGATCGGCACATTGGTTCGGTCCTGACCCCGCGCCCGCGGATCATGACGATGACGACGCTGTGGAGGAAACGGTCGTGATTGAAGAAGCGCTCTTCGACGCCGAGGAGAAGATGGAGAAGGCCGTCTCGGTAGCGAAGGACGATCTGGGGTCCATCCGTACCGGTCGCGCGAATCCGGGAATGTTCCAACGGATCGTCATCGACTACTACGGTTCGCCGACCCCGATCACCCAGGTGTCGAGCATTACCGTGCCGGAACCGCGGATGGTGGTGATCAAGCCGTATGAGCAATCGACCCTCGGCGCGATCGAAACCGCGATCCGCAATTCCGATCTCGGTGTCAATCCCACCAACAACGGTGACATCATTCGGATCTCCGTCCCGCAGCTCACCGAGGAGCGGCGCCGCGAACTGGCGAAGCAGGCCAAGGGCAAGGGCGAGGATGCCAAGGTCTCGATTCGCAATGTCCGCCGCAAGGCCATGGACGAACTGTCGCGGATCCAGAAGGATGGCGAGGCGGGTGAGGACGAGGTCGGGCGCGCCGAAAAGGAGCTCGACAAGACCACCGCCAAATATGTCGGCCAGGTCGATGAACTGGTCAAGCACAAGGAAGCCGAACTGCTCGAGGTCTGAGGCCGGACCGCGGCATGAGCGACGGGCCCGGAGGCGGTAGCTTGCCTAACCACGAAGGGCACCGCGAATGCCGCCGATCAGACACCGAGGACCCGCTCGGGCGGGGGACGAACGGAACGACGAGTTGAGCGACGGGACAATCGTGGCCGAGAACGCCGCCGAGACCGGTGCGGCCGAGGAGCCGAGACGGGTCAACGGCACAGCTGATGCGATGGACGGGCACGCGGTCGATGCCGCGATTCCGGACGCCGCACATTCTGAACCGGCGTTCGGTGCACCCGCGACCTCCGGGTATGTGCGTGCTGAATCCGCGACGCCCGCATCATCGATCGATGAATCGGTGAGCGCCGGGACCCCGCACGAGAACCCGGCGGAACCTTCGCCCCCCGCCTCGCGTGCCGGTCGCAATCTGCCTGCCGCGCTGGCCGTCGGCTTCGGCCTCGGTTTGTCGCTCATCGCAATTCTGCTGTTCGTGCCGAAGGTGTTCATCGGGGTGGCGGCCACCGGGGTCGGCGTGGCCACCTGGGAGGTCGCCAAGCGGCTGCGGGAGGCGGATGTCCTGGTACCGCGGATTCCGCTCATCGTGGGCGGACAGGCGGTGTTCTGGCTCGGCTGGCCCTGGGGCGCCAGCGGCGTGGCGGGCGCATTCGCGGCGACCACGCTGATCTGCATGGTGTGGCGGCTGTTCGATCACGGACTGCAGACCGCGCCGCGAAATTTCCTGCGCGACACCGCGATCGCCATCTTCACACTGGCCTGGATTCCGCTGCTGGCATCGTTCGCGACCCTGCTGCTACTGGAACCCGACGGCAATCTGCGGGTGCTGACCTTCATGATTCTGGTGGTCTGCTCCGATGTCGGCGGTTATGTCGCCGGTGTGCTGTTCGGGCGCCATCCGATGGTGCCCGCGATCAGCCCGAAGAAGTCCTGGGAGGGTTTCTGCGGTTCGCTGGTGTTCAGCGTTATCGGCGGTCTGCTGACGGTCACCCTGCTGCTCGACGCGAATTCGATGATCGGCGTGGTGCTCGGCGTCGGCCTGGTGCTGGTGGCGACGGTCGGCGATCTGATCGAATCGCAGGTCAAGCGGGAATTGGGCATCAAGGATATGGGCACATTGCTGCCCGGACACGGCGGCATTATGGACCGTCTCGATTCGATGCTGCCCTCGGCATTCGTGTCCTGGTTGGTGCTGTCCACGTTGATCTGAGTGAACCGATTCGGCCCATCACTCGGCTTGGACAATGGCCGGTTGTGTGGACATCGCAGACATTGCTTTCCGCATCATTGATCGGTCGGTACGTTCCGCGGATCTGTGCGCACCCTCGGGGTGCTCGGTGATTGCGGCGCGGTACTAGCGCTTCGCGGCGCGGCGGAGTTGGAAGATGCGCACGCCGCCCACCAGCGCCATGACGAGTGCACCCGCGATCACCGACAGCAGGACCATGATTCCGACCGGCAGGGAGAAGTCCCAGAAGAACAGATCCACGCGCTGTTCCTCCAGGTTCTGCAGGATGAAGATCAGCACCACGATCCCGATCAGCGCCGCGACGATCAGACCGACCCAGGTTTGGCCGGTCCGGGTCTTCGCCACCGTCTTGCGGCCGGTCGGCTCGACGCTCTTGCGCTCGGTCGGCTCGACGGTCTCGTGGCCGGTCGGCGACGAGGGTGCGACATCGCCGGTGCGTTCCGGCTCCGGCGACTCGACGTGGCTGGTCATAGTCCGATCATTGCCGATCGCTATGGTCGGTGCACGCATTTCATTGCCGGTGATCGGCATATCGTGACAGCGGGTCATGGCCGCTCGCGAGTGCCGATGCCGCTCGATCGAACGTGACCTTCGTCGCGTCCGGCGTCGTGATGCTCACCTTCGGTCGGAAGCCGACGTGCGGGATGGGACACTGGAGAGACTATGACCGTCTCCCTGCCCCTCGTCTTCGATGCTCCACGCCGTGGTATGCCACCGCGGCATCTCGCCGACCTCGATGCCGACGGGCGCAAGGCCGTGGTCGAGGAGCTCGGTCTGCCGAAGTTCCGCGCCGACCAGATCGCGCGCCAGTACTACGGACGCCTACAGGCCGATCCGGAGCAGATGACCGACCTGCCCGCCGCAGTGCGCGACAAGATCGGCGAGGCGCTGTTCCCGCCGCTGATGTCGGTGGTCAAACACGTCGCCTGTGACGGCGGCGAGACGCGAAAGACCCTGTGGCGCGCGGGCGACGGCACCCTGCTGGAGAGCGTGCTGATGCGCTATCCGGACCGCGCCACGCTCTGCATTTCCAGCCAGGCGGGCTGCGGTATGGCCTGTCCGTTCTGTGCCACCGGTCAGGGCGGCCTCAACCGCAATCTGTCCACCGCCGAGATCGTCGACCAGGTCCGCGCCGCGGCCGCCGCCATGCGTGATGGCGAGGTCGCTGGTGGCCCCGGCCGCCTGTCCAACATCGTTTTCATGGGTATGGGCGAGCCGCTGGCCAACTACAAGCGGGTGGTCGCCGCCGTCCGGCGCATCACCTCGCCCGCGCCCGACGGTTTCGGCGTCTCCCAGCGCAATGTGGTCGTCTCGACGGTCGGCTTGGCCCCGGCCATCCGCAAACTGGCCGATGAAGACCTCTCGGTCACCCTGGCGGTGTCGCTGCATACGCCCGACGACGAATTGCGCGACACCCTGGTCCCGGTGAACAACCGCTGGCCGGTCGCCGAGGTGCTCGACGCGGCCCGCTACTACGCCGATAAGACCGGCCGCCGGGTCTCGATCGAGTACGCCCTGATCCGCGATATCAACGATCAGCCATGGCGCGCGGACATGCTCGGCCAGAAACTGCACAAGGCCCTCGGCTCGCGCGTACACGTCAACGTGATCCCGCTGAACCCGACCCCGGGCAGCAAATGGGATGCCAGCCCGAAACCCGTTGAGGCCGAATTCGTTCGACGCGTCAACGCCCAAGGCGTCCCGTGCACCGTGCGCGACACCCGCGGTCAGGAGATCGCCGCGGCCTGCGGGCAGTTGGCCGCCGAAGGCTAGGCACGACAGCAACTTGGATGAGGACCCGAGTTCGACCGAAGTGCATCATGTCGCGAGCGCGCGGGCCGGTCGTAAGGTCGCGGACGGATCGGTCGGTTGCGGTGGCGAAATTGTGTTGATCGGCAATGCGGGCCGAGTTGCGGGCGTCGGTGGGGTGCATTCGGATTTCCCGCGTAGGTAGAGCTTGTCGCCGAGGCGGCGTGCGGTGGCGTCGAGGAGTTCGAAGGTGTTGTCGCCGCCGGACCAGTGGTCGACGCGATCCTCACCAAGGGTTCGCCAGCGGTGAATCCTTTTCGCCGGTTCGTTCCTCTCATACTTGTGTCGGCAATACGGTCGGCACGAGAACGGGAGGTTTGTCGTGATCATTGCCGCGATTGTTGTTGGACTGCTGCTGATTTGTGCATGCAGTATCACCGTGCTGCGTCGGTGGAGTCGGTCCCGTGGCTGAGGTGTGCTGGCCCGACGAACATCTCGTCGCCGCGGCACGCGAGGGCGATATCGAATCGCTCACCACGCTGGTGTCCGGATCGCATCCGCATGTGCGGCGATTCGCCTATTCGCTGTGCGCGTCGCCGGAGGATGCCGAGGATGCGGCGCAGGAGGCGTTGATCATTCTCTATCGCAAGATCGGGACATTGCGGGCGTCGGGGGCATTGGCGTCGTGGATGTTTCGGATCGTGCGCAACGAATGTCTGCGCCAACTGCGGTTGCGCGTGCGACGGGCGGAACCGATTCCGGATTCGGCCATCGCCTCGGCGGAAGAGGAGGCGATCAATCGCTGGGAGGCCGAGCGGGTGGCCGCGGCGATCGCGGCGCTGCCCGGGGATCAGCGGCGGGTGCTGATCATGCGAGATGTGCAGGGATATAGCGGTCGAATGGTCGCGGATCTGCTCGGACTGAGTACCGCGGCGATGAAGTCGCGGTTGCACCGGGCGCGTTCGGCGGTGCACCAGCATTTGGAGGGTGGTAATGAGGACAGCATCGCCTAGCGATTCCCTGATGAGCGGTGATCGGGCGACGGGCGGGCATGAGTTCGCCAGTGCGTCGGTCTCGCGCCATTTGGTCCGTGGCGCGGTCGGATTCGGCGCCGTGATCGGTTCGGTCGCATTGATACCGGCGCTCGGCCCCATCAGCCTGGTGCTGCTTCCGGTCGGCCTGGTCGCACTGCGCGGCTGCCCGACCTGCTGGACGATCGGACTGATCCAGACCCTGTCGCGGGGGCGGTTGCAGCGCTCCTGCACCGACGGGACCTGTCAACTGGTCACCACGAAATCCGGTGCGACGTAAGCACTTCCACCGGCTTTGGCAACAGACGCCTGTGGGGTGCGACTACGATGCAGCCGCACCCCTCGTCGGGTCCATGGATTTCCCGAACGAGTGCCGAGCCGACAAGTGGCCATCGCTTGGTCCACAGCGGATCGCTATGTGCTGCTTGCGAATTCGCACGCTGTCTCAGGATCGGCACTCCTCGTGTATTCACAACGGGTGGCGAGAAGGGATGCGGCTGAAAAACCGCCAGTTCAGCCGCGGTTCTTGGCCGGGCGGTTGGAGGCAGCGCGTCGTTCGGCCTGCTGGGTTTTGATGCGCTCGTCTTCCTTCAGCACCGCCGCGTAGTTTTCGCGTTCGCGGATCAGCCACTCCGGCGGGTCGGCGAGGAGGGCGGCGATTTCCTCGGCGTTCATCGCATCGGAGACCTCGGCGCGGGCCAGGCCGGTATTGGAAACGCCGAGTTTGCGGGCCACGATATCGCGGGGGAAGGGGCCGGTTTTGCGGAGTTCGCTCAACCAGGCCGGAGGATTGGTGCGCAGTTCTTCGAGTTCGGCGCGGGAGATCGGGGAATTGCGGAATTCCTCGGGCGTCGCCGGAAGGTAGATGCCGAGCTTGTTCGCCGCGGTGAGCGGCTTCATGGTCTGCGGTTTCTTATCCGGGCTCACCGGTACAGCCTAATGGGCGCGGCCGGATGCGAGTCCCCGGCCCCGAGGGCAATACCCTCATACGAATGAACCCCGAGTCCATCGACGTGACCCGCCTGCGCTGGTTTGTCGCGGTCGCCGAGGAACTGCATTTCGCGCGCGCGGCGAAATCGCTGCACATTTCCCGGCAGCGGTTGAGCCATACGGTGATCGATCTGGAGCAGGAGCTCGGGACCAAACTGTTTGTGCCCGGGGCACAGCCGACTCAGCTGACCGAGGCGGGACAGCAACTGCTGCGCGATGCCAAGGACATCATCGCGCGAGCCGAAGAGCCCGAGCCGGTTGTCCGAGAGGAGGTCGTGCTGCGCGTCGGCTTCGTGCCGGGCGTTACGGTCTCCAAGTGGACGCGGATCTGGGGTGAGCGGTTTCCCGGTGCCGTGCTGGAGGTCGTTCCGATCCCGATGGCCGAGCAGCTCGCGGCGCTGCGCGAGGGTCGGGTCGACGCCTGCTTCGTCCGCCTGCCGATCGATCGCGCTGGTCTGAGCGCGATTCCGCTGTATCGCGAACTCCCCGTTGTCGTGCTGCCCAAGGACCACACGCTATCGCTGTTCGAGCAGGTCGGCATGGGTGATCTGGAGGGCGAACGGATTCAGGACGCCAGCGATATCGATGCCATCGCGGGCACCATCGAGTTGGTGGCGGCCGGTGTCGGCGTCGCCATCGTCCCGCATTCCATCGCCCGTCTGCACGCCCGCCGCGACCTCGTCTATCGCACCATGATGGGTGTTCCGGATACCGAGATCGCCCTGGCCTGGCCGAGCGCGCAGACCACCGACCTGGTCGAAGAGTTCGTCGGAATCGTGCGCGGCCGATCCGAGCGCAGCTCGCGCGCCGCGACCCAGCATAAGAAGGCCGAGCCGCCGAAGAAGACCGGAGCCAAACGCTCGGCGGGCGCGCGCGGCGGCGCAGCCAAGGGGTTCGTCAAGAACCCTGGTGCCAAGAAGAAGCCCGCCAAGCGACGAGGGCGTTAGGCGGGCGAATCCCTAACCGAGTCAAAACCTTTCGGTGTGCACTACCGAGGCTTGCGACGCAGGATCGAGTCGCGGATCATGATGCCCGCGGTCAGGGCGGCGAAGCCGACGAGGAAGATATCTTCGATCTTGCCCTTGTGGTTGCCGATCGTCATGGCCAGCAGGATGAAGCAGACGATCCAGCCCGCGACGCGGAAGGTGCGGCGCGATTCCCCGCTCCAACCCCATGCGGCGGACGGAACCTCGGCGGTGTCCACGTGGGTGACGATTGCACGGTCACTAGTGGGTTCGAGTTCCGTGGCGGCCACGATCGCTCCTTAGCTCGGTATGGGTGTTGCTGCCGATTATCGTGGCATACGACCGCTCGTCGTAGCCAGCAGGGCTGTGTTCGATCGGCGAGCGGCGCCCTACATGGTTACGCGGGCTACCGCCTTCGGGCGCGTCGCTGGCCCCGCTGCGACAATGGGGCCGTGTCCGACATTGTGAGAGTCCTTCTGCTCGGCAGCACCGGTTCCATCGGTACCCAGGCGCTCGAGGTGATTGCCGCCAATCCCGATAAATTCGAGGTGGTCGGCCTGGCCGCGCGCGGCGGCAACACCGAGTTGCTCGCGGCGCAGATGGCCGCCACCGGGACCAGCAATGTCGCGGTCGCCGATCCCGCCGCCGGAACGCGACTCGAGCTGTCACTGAGCGGCCCCGGCGCGGTCACCGAACTGGTGCGCCGCACCGAGGCGGATGTCGTACTCAACGCATTGGTCGGTTCGCTGGGCCTCGAGCCGACCCTGGCAACCCTGCAAGCGGGCACCCGGCTGGCACTGGCGAATAAGGAATCCCTGGTAGCGGGCGGCTCCTTGGTGACCCGTGCTGCCGCACCCGGCCAGATCGTGCCGGTCGATTCCGAACATTCCGCGCTCGCCCAATGCCTGCGCGGCGGCCGGGCCGAGGAGGTGGATCGGCTGGTGCTGACGGCGTCGGGTGGCCCGTTCCGCGGCTGGACCAGCGAAATGCTGGAATCGGTGAATCCGGCCGAGGCGAAGGCGCATCCGACCTGGTCGATGGGGCTGATGAATACCCTGAATTCGGCATCGCTGGTGAACAAGGGGCTCGAACTGATCGAGACCCACCTGCTGTTCGGCGTGCCCTACGACCGCATCGACGTCACCGTGCACCCGCAGTCGATCGTGCACTCCATGGTCACCTTCACCGACGGCTCCACCCTGGCCCAGGCCAGTCCGCCCGATATGAAGCTGCCGATCGCACTGGCACTCGGCTGGCCCGATCGGGTGCCGGGCGCGGCTGCCGCCTGCGATTTCAGTACCGCGTCGACCTGGGAATTCGAGCCGGTCGACAATGCCGTTTTCCCGGCCATCGACCTGGCCAGACAGGCCGGAACCGCGGGCGGCAGCGTCACCGCGGTCTACAACGCGGCCAATGAGATTGCGGTACAAGCCTTTCTGGACGGCCACATCCGTTTCCCGGATATCGTGCGCACCGTCGCACGCGCCATCGAGGCGGCCGATCAGTGGCGCGCTGAACCCGAGACACTGCGGGACGTGCTGGCGGCCGACACCTGGGCACGCGACTACGCCCGTGCGCTCGTCGATCGGTGATCTGCCGTCCGCACCGAACGACCTTCGATGCGATCGGACGCGCCGTCGGATGCTGGCCTGGCAGACTTGGCAGTGAGTGGTGCTCGGTGTCCGGTTACTGTGGTCGGGGTGCTCGCGGCGCGGGAATGGATGCGCGTCCGCGGGTAGTCGCGGCCGCTGCGGGCGGCCGCACTTCATTTGAGGCGAGCTGCGCAACGCAGGAGGGCTGTACAGCAAATGGTGTTCGCGTTGGGGTTCGTACTGTTCGCCCTCGGCATCACGATTTCGATCGCGCTGCACGAATGCGGGCATATGTGGGCCGCCCAGGCCACCGGCATGAAGGTGCGGCGGTACTTCATCGGCTTCGGTCCCAAGGTGTTCTCCTTCCGGCGCGGTGAAACCGAATACGGCCTCAAGGCCCTCCCGCTCGGCGGCTTCTGCGATATCGCGGGCATGACGGCGCTGGACGAACTCGAGCCCGAGGATCTCGACCGCGCAATGTACCGGCAGGCCACCTGGAAGCGGCTGGTGGTGATGTTCGGCGGGATCGCGATGAATTTCCTGCTCGGCTTCATTCTGCTGGTCGTACTCGCCGTCGGCTGGGGGCTGCCGCGCTTCGATCAGCCGCCCGCCACCACCATCGGCGCGATGAAATGTGTCGCCCAGCAGAACCCGGACAAGTCGCTGGCCGACTGCACGGGCACCGGACCGGCGCAGCGGGCGGGTATGCAGCGCGGTGACGTGGTCAAAGCCGTCAACGGCGTGAAGGTCACCACCTGGCAGCAGTTCACCGCCGAAACCCAGAAGCAGACCGGTCCGTTCAGCTACACCATCGAACGGGACGGACAGACCAGAACCATCGAGGTCACCCCGGAACGCGTCATACGCTCTCTCGAGGACGGCCCCCGCGAGGTCAGCGCGGTCGGCGTCGGCTCGGAGTACTACGAACCCCTGCAGTACAACGCGCTGGCCGCGATTCCGGCGGCGGGCGCATACACCGGGCAGATGTTCGTGCGCACCGTGCAATCGCTGGCCCAGCTGCCGCAGAAGGTCTCCGCGCTGTGGACCGCGGTGACCGGCGGCGAGCGCGATCCGGAGACGCCGGTCAGCGTCTACGGCGCCAGCAAGATCGGCGGCGAGACCGCGGAGCGCGGTCTGTGGGGCGTATTCATCCTGGTGCTGGCCAGCCTGAACTTCTTCCTCGGCGCATTCAACCTGGTGCCGCTGCTGCCACTGGACGGCGGGCATATCGCGGTGGTGCTCTACGAGAAGATCCGCAATACCGTCCGTGGCTGGAAGGGGCTGGCACCCGCCGGGCCGGTCGACTATCTGAAACTGCTTCCAGTGACCTACGTCGCAGTGGTGATCGGCGGTGCGTATATGGTGCTGACGCTGGTCGCCGACATCGTGAATCCCATTCAGTTGTTCCGCTGACGCGCTGATCTGTCGTGGTCCTGCCGTGATAGCACCCGCGAACGCTGGATTGCTGGCACCGCGGGACAGTCGTCTGTCATGGCCCGTGTCATGGCCGTCACAGAAGAGCGGTCGCGCCACGCGGCTAAGCTCGGTAGGCGAACGGCCCAAACGGAACGCACGAAAGCACGAAAGTAGGCAGCCGAAAGTGACCAGCACAATCGGATTGGGGATGCCGACCGCACCAGCGGCCGTTCTCTCGCCTCGACGCAAGACCCGCCAGTTGATGGTCGGCAATGTCGGCGTCGGCAGCGATCACCCGATTTCGGTGCAGTCGATGACCACCACCAAGACCCACGATGTCAACGCGACCCTGCAGCAGATCGCCGAGCTGACGGCCTCGGGCTGCGATATCGTGCGCGTCGCCTGCCCGCGCCAGGAGGACGCCGACGCACTGGCGACCATTGCGCGCAAGAGCCAGATCCCGGTCATCGCGGATATCCATTTTCAGCCGCGCTATATCTTCGCCGCGATCGACGCGGGCTGCGCCGCGGTGCGGGTGAACCCCGGCAATATCAAGGAATTCGACGGTCGCGTCGGCGAGGTGGCCAAGGCCGCTGGCGCGGCGGGCATCCCGATCCGCATCGGCGTGAACGCCGGTTCGCTGGATAAGCGGATGCTGGAGAAGTACGGCAAGGCGACCCCCGAGGCGCTGGTCGAATCGGCGCTGTGGGAGGCGAGCCTGTTCGAGGAGCACGGCTTCGGCGATATCAAGATCTCGGTCAAGCACAACGACCCGGTGGTCATGGTCGAGGCCTACCGCCAGCTGGCGGCCCAGTCCGACTACCCGCTGCACCTGGGTGTGACCGAGGCCGGTCCGGCGTTCCAGGGCACGATCAAATCCGCCGTCGCGTTCGGTGCGCTGCTGTCGGAGGGCATCGGCGACACGATTCGGGTGTCGCTGTCCGCGCCGCCCGCCGAGGAGGTCAAGGTCGGCGGGCAGATCCTGCAGTCGCTGAACCTGCGGCCGCGCAAGCTCGAGATCGTTTCCTGTCCGTCCTGCGGCCGGGCCCAGGTCGATGTGTACACCCTGGCCAATGAGGTGTCCGCGGGGCTGGAGGGCATGGAGGTTCCGCTGCGGGTGGCCGTCATGGGCTGTGTGGTGAACGGGCCGGGCGAGGCGCGGGAGGCCGACCTCGGTGTCGCATCAGGCAATGGCAAGGGCCAGATCTTCGTCAAGGGGCAGGTCATCAAGACCGTGCCGGAGGCGCAGATCGTGGAGACCCTGATCGAAGAGGCGATGCGCATCGCCGAGGAGATGGGCGAGCAAGTGGGTGCGGGCGAACCCGTCGTCACGGTGTCCAACTAGCCGCTGCTGCGGCGCGGCGTGTTCGCTTTTGGGGATCGGCGTACCGCTTCTCGGGATCGACGTACCACTTCGAGTTGATTCATGGCAGGCTGTCGATGTGCGGAGTCTGTTGGAGCCGACGCGACGGGCCAAGGATGCCCCCGCGCGTCAGCTCGCAAACCGGGATCTGGCGCAGGTGCTTCGAGTCCTCGATAGCGATCCGGTCGCCTCGTGCATGGTGGCGGCACGGTTGCAGGAATTCGGGTTGGATACCGGCGCGGGATACGGCGAGCTGTGGAGCCGCGGCGGACCATCGGAATCGCTGTGCTTCTCCGGTGCGAATCTGGTGCCGTTGCGTGGCAATGAGGATGCGCTGCGCGCGTTCGCGACGCGGGCGGTCCGCTGGCCACGGGTGTGCTCGTCGGTGGTCGGACGCCAGGAGTTGACGCTGCCGCTGTGGGAGATGTTGTCCGCGCATTGGGGACCGGCACGGGAACTGCGCGGTGCGCAGCCGCTGCTCGCCCTCGGACAACCCGCACTGGCCACCGCCGATGCACAGGTCCGCCGGGTCCGGCGGGACGAATTGGAGCGCTATCTCAATGCGGCGATCGACATGTTCATCGAGGAGGTCGGCGTCGATCCGCGCGCGGGCGACGGCGGCCGTGGCTACCGTCGCCGGATCCAGAGCCTGATCGAATCCGGCCGCGCCTGGGCGCGTTTCGAGGATGGCGAAGTGGTGTACAAGGCCGAGGTCGGATCGCTGTCGCGGCGCACCGGGCAGATCCAGGGCGTCTGGGTGCATCCCGAACGTCGCGGCGCCGGACTCGGCACGCGGGGGACGGCCGCTGTCGCCAATGCGGTGGTGGCCTCGGGACGCACCGCCAGCCTGTACGTGAACGACTACAACAAGATCGCCCGCCGAGCCTACAGCCGCGTCGGATTCCGGCAGATCGCCACCTTCGCCACCGTTCTGCTCGACTGAATACGGCGTGGCGAACATCGGTGTGCCACAGCCGTTTGCCCGCGGTTGGCTATACGATCGGTGCCGATGTCGACACGCATGTTTCTCACGCTGGCCGTCGTAGCGCTCGCGGTGGCGGGAACCGGTTGTTCGGCCAGCCCGCAGGGACCGGTGCCGGCGGCCGATGCCTTTTTGGCCGCCTTCGCGAACCGTGCTGTCGAGGCCGCAGCCGAGCTGACCAGTCAGCCCGAGAAGGCAACCGCCGCATTGCGTTCCGCGTGGGACGAACTGCAGGCCGAACAACTGACCGCGCATACCGGCGCGGCCAGGGTCACCGGCGATACCGCGACCGTCGACTACACCTACCAGTGGCGGCTGCCCAAGGACCGGATCTGGAAGTACACCGGTCAATTACAGATGGGGCGCAGCGATGGCCGCTGGATGGTGCGTTGGACCTCCTCCGATATCCACCCCAAACTCGGCGACACCCAGACCATGGCATTGCGTGCCAACCCGGCCCCGCGCGCCAGGGTGAACGAACAGTCCGGCAGCGATGTGCTGGTGCCGGGCAAGGTATCCCGGGTCGCGTTCACCGTGGCCTCCGGACCGGATCCGGGGTTCACCGCGACCGCATTGGCGGCGGCGCTGAACCGCTTCGACGACCGGCTCACCCCCGAGGCGATCCTCAGCGCGGCATACGGCGCCAAGGGCGCCTACACCGTCGCGCTCTTGAGCGAGAGCGAATTCGGCCAGGTCAGTACCGATCTCATCGGTTTGCCCGGGGTAACGCTGACCCAGCAGTGGGATCTGGTCCCCACCGACCGCGATTTCGCGCCCGATCTGCTCGCGCAGGTGCGCAAAACGGTGATCGCCGAGGTGGACGGCAAGGCGGGCTGGAGCGTTGTCACCATGAATGCCAATGGCGCCGACACCGACGTGCTCACCGAAGTGCCCTCGCAACCCGCACCGTCGTTTTCGCTCAGCGTCGACCGCAATGTGCAGTACTCCGCGCAGCGCGCCGTCGGCGCCCGCGAGGAGCAGACCATGATGGTGGTGCTGCGGCCCTCGACCGGCGCGATTCTCGCTGTCGCACAGAACAAGGCGGCCGATCGTGCCGGTCCGGTGGCGACCATCGGCCAGTATCCGCCGGGCTCGGTATTCAAAACGGTAACCGCGGCTGCCGCGATGTCGGCCGGGAAGGCGACGCCGGAAACGGTTTTGCCGTGCCCGAGCCGAATTGTCATCGGGGAGCGGACAATTCCGAACTACAACCTCTTCCAGCTCGGTGATGTGCCGATGGCCACCGCCTACGAGCGGTCCTGCAATACCGCGTTCGCGAAGCTGGCCAGTCAACTGCCGGGCGACGCCCTGCACGATACAGCCGCGAAATTCGGTGTGGGACAGGGATATATCGTCCCTGGCCTGCCGACCGAATCGGGTTCGGTGCCGCCGGCCGATGATCTGATCCAGCGCACCGAGGACGGCATCGGGCAGGGCAAGGTGGTGGTGAGTCCGTTCGGGATGGCGGTGCTCGCCGCGACCGTCGCGCGCGGTTCCGCGCCGGTGCCGTATCTGATCGCCGGTCGCACCACAGAGATCAAGGGCGATCGTCCCGCCATCGAAACGCAGGTGGTCGACGGGTTGCGCATGATGATGCGCAAGGTGGTCACCGGGGGTACCGCCGAACGCATTGCCGATCAGGGCGAGGTGTACGGGAAGACAGGGGAGGCCGAGGTCGACGGAGGATCGCATTCCTGGTTCGTGGGCTATCGCGGGGATCTCGCCTTCGCGACCCTGCTCGTCAAGGGCGGCAGCTCCGATCACGCCGTCGCGGTAACGCGTGATATGCTCGCGGGCTTGCCCGCGGGTTACTGACCACGTCGGCGCGTGGTGCGGTTGCCGTTCTCCGGCCGCTCTGGCATTTCGTAGCGCATTGTGGTGGAACCGATCCGGACTACGCCCTCGGCGAAACGGGTAGTCGCCGTGGGGAATTCGATTCGATACTGTGAATCGTCCACCGCGGCGGTGGATGTTCTTGGCGATCTTGCTGGAGTGTTGACCGGATGGACGATGTACTGCTGACCGCGCCGGATGCGGCCGAAGTCGCGCTGCTCGCGAGCGGTGTGGTGGCCGCGGCGGGTGGTGCGGATGGATTGACCCCATTGCAGCAGTTGCTGATCCCGTCGCTGTTTCTGTCGATGACCGGCCATCGCGTCGATCTGGAGACGCTGCGGCCCATCGATGCCCAGACCTTCGCGGTCGGGCTGGCCCGGCGCAACCGGATCTTCCGCGAGCGGATCGTGCAGACCATGCTGCTGTCCGCACTGGTGGTGCGGCCGCTACCACCGGCCGTCGCGACCGAACTGCGGGAGTTCGCCGATGCGCTCGAGGTCGATGACGAGATGATTGCGGTGGCGCAGAAGTACGCCGAGGGCGCGATCGAACTGGCCGCGGTCGACTTCGACCGCAACGGTTACCTCGGCGGATTGGATCCGAGTCGGTTGACCGCGCTGCACACCGAGGGCCTGGATTCGTCGTGGGGACAGGTCAGTGATGATCCGGCCTTGGCGGCGCGCTGGGCCACCCTGCGCGAGCTGCCGGTCGGCACGCTCGGGCGCGGCGTCTCGGATTTCTATGCCGACCGCGGCTTCGTCACCCCGGGGCTGCCGGGTTCGGCCCCGCCGCTGCTGGCCCAGCACGATTGGGTGCATGTGCTCGCCGGATACGGCACCACCCTGGAGAACGAGATCGAGGTGTTCGCGTTCATGGCGCGCGCCAATGACGATCCGCGCGCGTTCAGCCTGCTGGCCATGGTGATTTCGCTGTTCGAGACCGGCTATCTGCATGCGGGCGCCGGGTTGTTCGAGGCCGATGAGGGACATCTGAGCACCGCTGGCATGGCGACCCGCCTGGGGGACGCCATGCGCCGTGGCGCGCTGACCCACGGCAGCCACGACTTCCTGGACCTGGACTGGTTCGCACTGGCCGACCGTCCGATCGCGGTGGTGCGCAATGAGATCGGCTTGGCGCCGAAGGCGGCCGCGGCCATTGCGGCGGGTTCGGTCGGCGCCTGGGAATCGGGCGGTATTACGCCGTACCAGCTCCACTCGGCCGAGGCCGCCGCCCAGGCCGAAGGGCGGCCCTACATTCCCTGGCGCCCCGACCCGATTCGCGACTGATCTGGCATACCGCTTTGCGAATTGGTTGCCGCGCACCTGTGGTCTCGGCGAGACTCCCGGTGTGTGGGTCAGGCGCGGTGGAGAGTTGCGGCGAGGTGGTGGGTGAGTGGTTCGCCGACCGCGGCCATGCGCAGCGTGTATTCGATGGTGTCGTCGGTCAATACGATCGAACGGCCGAGAGCGGTCACCACTTTCGCGGTGCTGCTGCGGCCGATGCTGGTCGATTCGAACTCCATCTGCAGCACACCATCGGCGATGGTGAGGCTGCCCTCGCAGATCTCGGTGATGCCGGTCGGATGCGCCAGGATCAGCTCGACGTGATCCGGGCGCGGGCAGCGCAGATAGCCGGTTTCGGCGTGCATGGGGCGGCTACCGTCGGCGGCGCGGGTGCGCTGGCGGTAGGTGAGGAACGGTCGGCCGAGATGGCCGAATTTGATTTCCTCGACATAGTCGAAGGATTCGATGGTCGGGTATTCACCGTGCCCGGGGCCGCGCCAGGTGCCGAGCAGCGCGGCGAGCGGAGCGATATCGGGATGGGGTGCGACGGAAGGCTGGGGGGCGACCACGGGCGACAGCTTAAACCTGTCTATTCCGAGGTGCTCCCATACTGTCGAAATTCCGCCAAGCTAAGGTTAGCATCGCCTAATCGCCATATGAGGGTAGCGAAGGCTGGAAAGGACGAAGATGTTGAACGGACGCTGGAGTGAATTGCGTCGGAACGGGGTGTGGCGGTCCCGGACCCGCAATGGTCTGCTGCGCGTATCGGTGCTCGGTGCGGCCCTGGTCGTCGCCGCGGCATGCTCGGATTCGAAGTCGTCGAGCGACGATGTGCCCGCCCTGGACGGCAATCACTACGCGCAGACCAACCTCGCCGCCAACAAGGCCGAATACAAGGCGCAGTACACCTTCCCCGACATGGTGAATGCCTGGGGCCTGGCCGATCGCCCCAAGGGTGCCGGCGGGCACTTCTGGGTGGGCGCGGGCGGTAAGTCCTTCCAGTTCGTCGGTGATGTCACTGCGTCGGCGGATCCCAAAGTGCAGAAGCTGTTCCAGGATCCGCTGAAGATCGTCACGATTCCGGGCGCGGACGCCGATACCTCGGATAAGAGCATCGGCAAGACCACCGGTGTCGTCTTCAACGGCGCGCCGATCAGCTCGGACCTGTTCGTCGTGCGTGATCAACCGGTGGATGCCGAGGGTGGCCCGCTGCTGTTGACCGGTTCGTCGCGATTCATCTTCGCCACCGATTCCGGCAAGATCTCCGCCTGGACCGAACTCGGCCCGGAGGGCGCGATCATCCGGCACGACGGTCCCGCGAATCTGGTCTTCGACGGCGAGTCGCAGGGCATGGCGTTCTTCGGCATCGCGCTGACTCCGTCCGCCGATAAGCTGCTCGCCGCCGACTTCGGCGAGAACCCGCAGATCCGCACGTTCGACAAGGACTGGCAGCTGATTCCGACCGTCGGCTTTGCCAACCCGTTCGCCACCGGCGACCAGATCGATCCGGCCGCAGCCGAAAAGGGTAAGAAGGCCGAGCCCGGCGATCCGGCCCCGTTCAATGTGACCACCATCGGCAACCGCGTCTTCGTCGCCTACGCCGACACCAAGCCGGATGAACAGGACGCGACGAAGTTCGACAAGGCCGAAGAGGATTCGCTCGACAAGGACCAGGAGAAGGACGCCAACGGTAAGCCCGCCAAGGGCAAGCTCGCCGAGTTCGACGCCAACGGCAAGCTGGTCCGCATCCTCGACGACGGCGGTCGCCTCAACGCGCCGTGGGGTGTCGCGGTGGCTCCCGCGAACTTCGGTCCGATCAGCGGCAAGCTGCTCGTCGGCAATTTCGGCGGCCTCGGCCATGTGCTCGCCTATGACGACGCCACCGGCAAGTTCGTCGACTACCTGCGCGATGAGAAGGGCAAGCCGGTCGAGATCCCTGGTCTGTGGGCCCTGATGTTCGGCAATGGTGAAAGCCTCGGCGACGCCGACTCGCTGTACTTCACCGCCGGGCCGGAGGACGAGAAGGAAGGTCTGTTCGGCAAGCTTCGGCTGAAGTAGTGCTGTCCCCGAAGGCGGTTCCCGGATGTGCTCGCTCCGGGGGCCGCCTTCGTCGTATCCACCAGCCGGAACCGCCCGCGAGATGCGGCTACCGAACGGGGCTGCGGATCTGGACGACAATAAGCGAAGCATCACGAGAGTGGAGACCTGTCGTGTCCAGCTCCCATGATCCGATGACGGCGGGATGTGCCGCTAGTCGGAGGGTGGTGGGGGCCAGCGTTCGGACCAGTTCCAGAGTGGTTGCAGGGCTTCGGTGAGTTCTTGTCCGGCAGGGGTCAGTTCGTAGGTTTTGTCCGGACTTTTGATGATCACGCCTGCGGACTGGAGGTGTTGCAGGCGGGTGGAGAGCATGCTCGATGAGCAGTTGCCCATGCGGCGGCGCAGTTCGAGGAAGCCCAGACGGCCGGGTTCGAGTTCCCATAGGACGCGCAGGATCCAGCGTTGGCCGATCAGGTCCATGGTCGCCAATATCGGCCCGTGCGCCGGGTCGGTTCGACCCCTGGACGGTTTCGCTCCACTTGCACTTCTCATTTCGAACTACCATAGTGATTCTAAATTAGAAGCACTGCTGTGGGTTGATGGGTGAAAGGGAAACGGTGGGCGACTCGACGGAACGACGGATTGTGCTGATCACCGGTGCTTCGCGAGGGATCGGGGCCGAGACGGCGAAGGTGCTGGCAGCGGGCGGTGACCACGTGATCGTCAACTACCGCGAGAAGCGCAAGCGCGCCGAGACGATCGCCGGGGAGATCATCGCGGCCGGTGGCAGTGCATCGATCGCGGGCGCGGATATCGCGGATGCCGAGTCGACCGCCGCGCTGATCGCCGGTGTGGTAGCGGAGTTCGGGCGGCTGGATGTGCTGGTGCTCAACGCATCCGGCGGACTCGAGCGCAATGCCGGTCCCGGCTATGCGATGGCGCTCAACCGCGACGCGCAGGTTCGATTGGTCCACCAGGCCGCGCCGCATCTGCCCTCCGGCGGCCGGATCGTCTTTGTGACCAGCCATCAAGCGCACTTCCACGGCCGCAAGCCTGTTCCGGCGGACTACGAGCCGATCGCCGCGAGTAAGCGGGCTGGCGAAGACGCGTTGCGCGCCATGGTTCCCGAGCTGACCGCGCGGGGGATCGGACTGAATGTGGTGTCCGGCGACATGATCGACGGCACGATGATCGTGCGCCTGCTCGAACGCCGCAATCCCGATGCGGTTTCGGCCCGCCGCGATCACGGCGCACTCCCCACCATCGCGGAGTTCGCCGCCATCGTCGCCGAGGCCGCAAGTGCCGCAACCGAATCCGGCCGTACCTTCTATGTCGGTGGTCCGGACTACCTGGCCGACGGCGCGGAGGGCATACCCGCGTAGTCGAACGGTCGGTGGCGTCGGTTCTGGTGTCGAACGGTTCGAGCACCTCGTCATCGAGGCCGTGCCTGCTCCGCTCGAGTCCTGCGCCGGTCCAGTGCTCGGGTGGGGCATCGGATGCTGATCGGCATCGCGGCAACCCCCTGCCTCGACTCTTCGCACCCAATTGAGGCAGGTAGTGCCGCCGATGGCTGGTCCATAACAAATTGATATCGGCGGTTTCTGGCCGTGGGCGGGGATCCGGGTCGATAATCGGGGGGTGAGTGCCGTCGGGCGGTGCGGCAACGATATTGCTGGTCGGGAGGTTTGCCGACGAGGTCGGACGTCGACGGGAGGCCGAGATGAGATATGTCGGAAGCAACCGGATGATGCCGGGGCGGGATCTGCTGCTGGCCGCGTTTCGCGGGCTGCCGCATGAGGACCACCCGATGTTGGAAGCGGCGGGGGAACTGGCGCAACTGCACGAGATTCGCGAGCGGACGCCGATAAGTGAGATGGCCAAACTGGATCGGCGGCGCGCTCAGTTGGTCCGGGCGATCGACCTCTGGGTAACGCTGGCTATGCCGGTGCCCTGCACCGCCGCATGGTTGCACACCGAGACCGTCGGCCAGATCGTGGATCGACTGGCCAGGATGACCACGCAGGCCTTCGTTCCACTCGCGCATGCGCCCGAGTCGGTCTTCTACGACGCATGGGTGCAGCTCAACGAATTGGCCGACGCCTATCAGGATCTCGTCGACGAGTTGCGCGCCGGAACTCGTCGGTTACCCGACGGTCCCTAGCGACCGCGCCCGAACAGGCGAAACGACCGGTCTCTGCGGCGCGGCAGCGTCGCATAGACCATGGTCATATCGGCGAAGACCTCCGCGTCCCGTTCGCGCTCGGCGCCGAATTCGTTGCGGCCGAGCGCATGTTCGATGGAGGCCGGTGAAATGGAAGGGAGCAGTGCGGCCAGCGTTGTGGCGATCGGCGCGGCGGCATCTTTCTCGCTCCGGCCATGTCCGAAGAGCATGTGTCCGACTTCATGCAGGATGATGTGGTCCGCATTGCGCTCGGTCGCGGAGGTGTCGTAGACGATGATGTCGTCGCGGCCGCGCGCCACCCAGAGTCCGCTGCCGCGGCAGCCGATATCCGCCAGCGCGGACGCGGGGACCGCCTGCAACGAGATGGAACGGCCACGGTGCGCGGCGACATTTGCGAGGTAGGCGGACAGATTCCAAGGGCTGGGGAGGGGCACGGTCCGTGCGGCGTCACGGAAACGGGCTTCCATGCTGGTCATCGGGGCACACCTTACCCACCCTGTGCGCGGTCGTCACCCCACGATTCGGACATTCCGCCGAGAGTGATAGCGGCACAGCATAATTCACGGTCCGTGGCGCGCGAAGCGAGATATGACGGAAATCACGCTCATACACCTTGGTGGGGATTTCCGGACCCCTCGGAGTCGTCGTTCCGACACCCGGGGGCGGTATCCAAACATGCTCTCGTCTACGAGATTTGATGCACGACGCGATCTGGCGGCGCGCCCGGTTTCGGTGGGCAGGGACGAAAGCGGACGAGGGAACTATGCGGTATAGGCCGGTGGAATCGGATAGCGAGGACACGTCTCGGCGCGATATGGCGGCCGAACGGTGTCCGTTGTCGGCTGCCCAGCGCGGTATCCGGTTCCCCGAGCAGGTAGCCGGGTCGGCGCCGATGGCCGTGGCCCGATACATCGAGATAGTCGGCGATCTGCATCTCGATGTGCCGGCCCAGTTCGGTCTGTGGGCCGGTCGTGCGTTCGGCACCGGCTACCTCCGGGTGATCGATACCGCAATGTTATGCGAGCGGTGTTCGTCGGGGATCGTGACCGCCATCGACGATGGCCATCCGGGACGCGTGAGTGGTTCCTTCGTCGCGCCGGAACTCGGCGGCTCGGCCGAGGGGGATTCGGGAGGCGCGGGGCGGTGCTGGCGCCCGCACGTCAGAGACCGCATTTGCGGGCACGTGCTCGGGATCGCCCGCGACGCGATGACGGCCGCTGAGGTGCTGTCGGGGACTGCGCTGGTAGTGGAGCAGCGCGGAAAGCTGGACCGGCCGCGGGTGTGTGCGACATGCTGAGAACAGCTGGTTCCCCACCAACGGGCACGGGTGACGCGCAGATGGGAGCGTGCGGATGAGCATCGGCAGCGACGTTGGATCGAGCACCGTCCAGCAGGAACGCGGCGACGGGGAAACCCGCCGTCTGAGCAGCCAGCGGCTGGTGGACGCGCCACCGCCGCGCATGGCGACCATGGCGCAATGGTGGGCGCTGACCTGGCGCCTGGTCCGGCCGTCCTGGCGCAATGGCGAACTGATCATGGCACTACTCGCGCCAGCGGTCTTCACCGTCGGGTTCTACGTGCCGTTGAATCTGGTGATGACCGTGCGCGGGCACGGGCTGAGCAGCTATGCGCAATACCTCACGCCGATGATCGTCATGCAGGCGGTCGCCTTCTGCGCTATCACAGCCGCATTCCGGTCGGCCTCCGATGCCAGGGACGGGCTCAATACCCGGTTCGGATCGATGCCGATGGTTTCGGTGGTGCCGCTCGCGGCGCGGGTTACGACCGCACTGTTCCGGGCGGCGGTCGCTCTGGCCGCGGCCCTGGTGTCCGCCCATGTGATCGGCTTCCGCTTCTATGGAAGCTGGTGGGACACAATCGGTTTCCTCGGGTTCGCGATGCTGATAGCACTGGACCTGTGCCTGGGCGCGGATCTGCTCGGCACCGCGACCAAGAGCCCGGAGGCGACCACCCAGGCACTCATCCTGCCCCAGCTGATCCTCGGCATGGTCTCCACCGGATTCGCACCGGCCAACCAATTCCCGCACTGGATCCAGGGTTTCGCACGCAACCAGCCGATCTCGCACATGGTGTACGGGCTGCGGGCGCTGGCCGGTGATCCATCGGGCCATGCGGGCGTGGTCGGCTGGTCGATCTTCGGGCCCGCGCTGGCCTGGATAGCCATCCCCGCCATGGTGTTCGGCGCCGGGGCGGTATACATGTCGATGCGGAGGTCGTCATGACCGAGGTACTGGATCCTGCCCGGGAACTGCCGCGGGTCAGCGGTCGGACCGAGACCTGGCGTTTGCTGATCCCGCAAACGATGATTCAGACCAAGCGGCTATTGGTGCGCTGGTGGCGTGATCCGCTGACCGTCATACAGTCTCTCGTCTTTCCCGCGCTCCTGCTGGTCGTGCTGAATACCATTCTCGGAAACCAGATTTCGGCCTTCTCCGGGGTGAACGCGCTCTACGGTTCGGTGCCGATGGTGGCCTTGGTCGGAGTGATGTCCGGTTCGGTGGCCGGTGCCATCACCCTCGGACGCGAGCGCGATGAGGGCTTGCTGGCCCGCTTCTGGGTGCTGCCGGTGCACCGCGCGTCCGGACTGGTCGCGCGCATCGTCGCGGAGGGGATCCGGATCCTGTTGTGCACCGCGGTGCTGTTCGCGGTGGGGGTGGTGCTCGGCTTCCGATTCCAGCAGGGGCTGCTCGCTGGTATCGCGCTGTTCGGGGTGCCGCTGCTGTTCGGTATCGCCTTCGCCACCATGGTCACCGCGGTTGCCGTTTTCAGTGCGAAAGCCGCACTGGTGGAGGCAGTTTCGCTCGGCTCGTCGCTACTGATGTTCTTCAGTTCCGGGTTCGTACCGCTGGCCGCCTATCCGGCGTGGGCCCGGCCGATCGTGCGCCACCAGCCGATGTCCTATGCCATCGACGCCATGCGTGGTCTGTCCCTCGGCGGTCCGGTGCGGGAGCCGCTGCTGGCCACCCTCGCCTGGTGTGTCGGCGCGCTCGTAGTTTTCGCGATACCTGCGGCACTGGGCTATCGGCGGGCCAGTCGCAGCTGATCAGCGCATCTCGTCGGACGCCTTGGCGATCAGCATCATGGAGTCGCGCGGGCTCAAAGCCATGGCCCGCAGCTGATCGAAAATAATGCCGAAGCGGCGGATCTGCGGATGCCCCTCGATCAGCTGGTCGCCCGCGATGCCCTCCACATAGACCAGCTCCGGATCGGCCGGATCCTTGAAGTCCAGCAGTGTGAACGCACCGGCCATGCCCGGATGCACCCCTGCGGAGAACGGAAGTATCTGCAGGATAACGTTTTTCATCTGCGAATCGTCCAGGAGCCGCTTCAGCTGCCCCTTCATGACATCGACCCCGCCGACCACGCGCCGGATCGCCGCCTCATCGAGCACGACCCAGAGCTCGAGCGGATCGGTCTTGGTGAGGTGCATGGCCCGATCCATTCGCGCTCGCACATTGTGCTGCACCGTGGCCGCGTCCAGCTTCGGCATATTGGTGTCGATGACCGCCTCGGCGTACTCCGAGGTCTGCAATAGCCCGGGGATATAGGAAGTTTGGTAGTGCCGGGCCGAGAGTGCCTCGGATTCGAAGTTGATATAGGCCGCGTGCACCTCGGTCAGCGTCGCCTCGTAGGGCCGCGACATGCCGGGCTTGAGCGCGTCCGACAACAACTCCACCGCATCCGCGCGCTGCTGTTCGGTGACGCCGTAGAGGTCGAGCATCGCCATCAGCGTGCGGCGCTGCGGCCGCGCCTGCGCCGTCTCGATGCGGTAGAGCGTGGTGATATTGATTCCGGTCTTGCCGCTGACCTCCTCTTTGCTGAGGCCCGCATGTTCGCGCATCTCGGTCAGCAGCACCGAGAGCCGCCGCAAACCCGCCGTGAGGACTGTGCGCTTACCTGCCATAACGCAGACAATACCGCCTTTGATAGCAAGGAAGTTCGGAGTTTTCCTCCGAGAATATGACGATTTCGCCAGCCCCCACCCCGCCCTGTCACCGGTGGCGACCGGACCGAACACGAGGCGAAATTCCACCGGGCTCGACGACGACCAACACCACCCGATCTAACTCACCACCACCAGGCAGCAGACCTACCCGGTGTTGCCTCTTGGACGAGCGATCACCATGCGCTCATGTAGGTAAACGTCGAGAGCGCACCAGCGTCAGTGCATTCTCGTCGGTGCTTGGTGGTGGTATGGGATCGGGGTGTGGGGGTGTCGAGCTGGTCGACTTGTGGGGGCTCGTTGGTGGCTGAGTGTGCGCCTAGGGCGTATTTGTGACGCGTCGCTGAGTGGGCGCTGATCGGTGTGGTGTCGGAGTGTTGGGGGGTGCGGGGTGGGGTGGCAAATTCTTGGCGACTGGTGCTGTTGTCGGTGTGTGCCGCGTGTGAAAGTTGTTGTTGCTAGGTGGTTGTGGGGGTGGGGCTTGGTGATCGGGGTGGGGACCGCAGCAGTGAGAACGCACTCTTGCGTTCTTGCATTTGTAAGAGCATGATCCAGCTACGCTAGTTGAGAACAACCGATCCGATGACCGGGATAACCGAATCGAGAGCCAATCATGTTGGTACAAAGCGCGTTGGTGTCGAGTGAATTCGGAGTATGGCGATGAGCGCGCCGACGGTAGGGGTGCTGCCGACCGCTCCGCAGATTTTGTGCGCATTTCAGGGGCGTCGTTTCCAAGATCTTGAATTGCTGCGTTCTGCGCACGCGCTGGCCGAGCTGCACGCACGTCGTGCACAAGTCCGCGATATGAGCCTGATCGCCGAAATTGATTGCCGTCGTAGCGAACTCGTCGACGATATCAATGAGTGGATTACGCAGGAGGTCCCGCAGCATCGCAACGGTGCTTCGCTACATACCGAGAGCCTCGGGGCGGTGGTGGATCGGATGGCGCGCAGTTGGGTCGACGCGAACACGGCCATCGATGTCGACGGCGCGCGCAGCGACAATACCCATAAACATTGGTACCACCTAGCAGAACTCGTTGACGGCTACACTGATCTGGTAACCGACGTGGCCGGTGGCCGCCGCCGTCTGCCCGAGCAGTAAAGTCCGACGGCGACCCTCGTCCGCAATAGTGACACTGCCCCGACAGCGTCACTGCGCAATAGGTGACGTCCCGGGTCCGCGTTATCCGACCAATGGCCCGTCCCGGACGCTAACGTCACCGAAACAGTGACGGCGGGCGCAACGGGGCGCCCCGCCCGGCGTGCCGCGTGGTCGACTGGCGCGGCACGCCCGCCATCGAATTACGCAGTGTCGGAATTTATTCGGCAACCCGTCCACGTCGATGCCGCCGCGGCGCGAATATCGGCCGTATCGGGTGGGCGCAATGCGGTGAGAAGTTCAATCCACGGTGTCGACCAGCCGAAGTGCTTGCCGCCGAGCAGGATCGTGGCGCGACGGGGACCGCTACCGCCGCGATCCACTCCCATAGCCCCGGCCGATCCGCCCTCGCCCGCTTGTGTCGCGTGCCCTCTGACATGATCGAGGACCGCATCGATGTGTCTGCGGCCCAATGCCGCCCAGTTCCCGACGACGTAGCCGAGCTCCGGCAAATATTCAGTGACCATCGGCCTCGCGATTCGGCAGGACCCGCGCGGCCTCGCGTCTCCGAAACGGCGCCGCACTTCCCGGCCGCACGGGTCGGCCAGCCGGGTGCGCTGGCCGCGGCCGAGGGCCCGGTACATGGTGCGCAAGATTCGCTGTGACATCCGAGGTAGCCGCTCGATCTAGACCTCGGGCTCGACCTGGACCGGACCCTTTTCAGATTGTCTGGACGACCTCGACAATGCTGTTCAGCCGACCTGGTTGACGATCATGATGAACTCGAGGGCAAGTGCGATGGCGGACAGGATGATTCCGGTGACCGCCAGGCCCCTGCCGCGGCGTTGTCCGGTGCAGCCGACGATCCCGACGACGAGTCCGGCCATTGCGAACGGGAGCCCGGTGAAGGGGCGCACGCCGGTCAGGTCGATCGGCAGGAACGGGAGTACACAACCGACCTACTATGGCTGGGTGGTGGTGCGACGGCAGTCCCGGTATTCGGTGATCGGTGGAGTCAGGCGAGTGTTCACCATTCCCGCGGTGGCGGCGTGGTGCGCGAGCATCGGCACAGCGGCTGTGTCCGGCGACCGGGAGTGTGCTCGATGAATAAGTTCAGCTGGAGTCACAACGCGTACTACCACCGGTTTCTCATACGGCAGCTGCCCGCCCGTTGCATTCGTGTGCTGGATGTCGGTTGTGGGGCAGGAGCTTTCGCGGCCGAACTCGCCCGACATGTCGAGCAGGTCGACGCCATCGATCGATCACCGGTGATGATCGATGCCGCAAAGCAGGCAACGCCGGACAATGTCAGCTGCATCCTCGGCGATGTGCAGACCGAGCCGTTGCCCGAGGGAACCTACGACGCCATCGTGTCGATCAGCACGTTGCACCATCTGCCGCTCGATGAGGTGTTGCCGCTGTTGGCGAGGGCATTGCGACCGGGCGGTGTGCTCGCTGCCGTGGCCTTGCCGCGCCATGATCTGGTGCGGGAGGCGCCCATTGAGCTGGTTGCGGCGATCGGGCATCGGGTGCTGGGGTTGGTGTTTCGGATCCTGCGCGCGCGGGGGCGGGGGCGTTGGTATGCGGTCGAGGCGACCCATGATGTCATGCCGGTTGTGCTCGATCCGCCGTTGACGACGCGGCAGGTGCGAGAGCAGGTGGCAACGATACTTCCCGGTGTGCGGGTGCGACGGCTGGTCTTTTGGCGTTACTCATTGGTGTGGCGCAAACCCGCCTGAATCCGACTGAAATCGCTAGCGCTGCAGACCTTTCGGACCGGCTACCGTGCGCGATCAGACGGCGGCGGCAGCGCGTTTGGCGGCACGGCGTTGTCTGCGCCGGTTCAGATAGCGGCGGATCCGGCTCGCCAGCAGATAGACCAGGATCACGCCGATCACGAGCAGGGTGCCAGCACAGCAGGCCGCGACGATCGGATGGAAGATCGCGATGGTGATAATGCCGCCGACGGCCAGATCCTCGACGAGGCTCATGATGATATTGCTCGCGGGCTCCGGTGAGGTGTTGATCGCCATGCGCGTACCGGCCTTGACGAGATGGCTGGCCAGGGCGGTGGTGCCGCCGAGGGCACCGGCCGCGAGTTGGGGCAGCGAGCCGTCCTGCCCGGCGAGCAGTGCGGCGACAACGGCGCCGGCTGCCGGACGCACGATGGTGTGCACGGCGTCCCAAAACGTATCCAGGTAGGGGATCTTGTCGGCGACGGCCTCGATGAGGAACAACACCGCGGCCGCGATCAGCACATCGGTGCGCTGCAGTGCCTGCGGCACATCGTCGGATAGGCCGGTCGCGCCGAAGATGCCGAGCAGCAGGACCACCGCATAGGCGTTGACCCCGCTCGCCCAGCCTGCGGTGAAGATCAAGGGCAGTGCTGACATTGCGTCATCGTATGGTGTTCGCCCCGGGTCAGCGCAGCGCGGCGCGGCCACGCAGCCGACCCAGCGCGACCAAGGCGACCAGCGTCACCATGAGCAGCAAACAGGTGCTCGCGGCCGCATCGAAGACTTCACCGCGATCGGTGAGACCGAATATGGTGACCGGCAATGTTTTCCAGGTGGCCGGGTACACCATGATGGTCGCACCGAGTTCGCCCATGGACAGCGCGATGGCCAACCCGGCGGCGGCGCCGAGTGCAGGCAGCAGCAGTGGCAGCGTCACCAGCAGCAAGACTCGAACCGGCCCTGCCCCAAGAGATTCCGCGGCCTGGCGATAGCCGGGATCGAGCCGATCCAGGGCAGCTGAGACGGCGCTGAAGGCGTAGGCCAGTACCAGCACCGAATGTGCCACGATGACAATCCATTTGGTGCCGCCGAGCAGCAGCGGTCGCTCGTTGAAGGCGATCAGCACGCCGAGGCCGATGGCCACCGATGGCACCGCCACCGGCAGGTGGAAGACCGCGTCGGTGATCTTGCGCCACCAGCCGGGTGCCTCGCGGGCGGCGAGTGCGGCCCAGGTGCCCAGGAACAGGGCCGAGCCGCCGGAGAGCAGTGCGGTCTGCAGGCTGACCGATAGACTCGCCGCATCCTGCCCGGACAGTGCCGCTCGGAAGTTGGCGAGGCCGAGATTCGAGGGCAGTGGGCCGGTCCAACTGCCCGCCAGCGCGGCCGCGATCACGGTCGCAATGGGGGCGAGGAACACCACGACCACGACGACCGCGAAGACCACGAGCACCGCCGCACGGCCACGACGGGTCCAGACCAGCATGCTCAGCTCTCCTTTCCGGCGCGCCCGAAGCGGACGAAGATCAGTCGGTAGCCGATGTACAGGCTCAGCGACAGCAGCACCTGCACCGTGGCGAGGACCGCTGCGCCGGGCAGGTCGAAGGTGACGATGCCGCGGGTGTAGATCAGCGCGGGCAGGGTTGTCACGCCCTTTGCGCCGGTGAACAGCACGATGCCGAATTCGTTGAGCGTCAATAGCAGGACCAGACTGCCGCCCGCCGCCAGCGCGGGCCACGCCTCCGGCAGGACCACCTGACGCAGCACCCGCCAGGGCGAGGCGCCGAGACTGGCGGCCACATCCAGTTGTTCGCGCGGCAGCTGGGCGAACCCGGCCAGCAGCGGGCGAACCACGAACGGGGTGAAGAAGGTGATCTCGGCGAGGATCACCCCGAGCGGGGTGCTCAGGAAGTCGAGCACCGGCGTTCGATTGCCGGTGATCCGGGCGATCAGGGCATTCACCGCACCGGCGGTGCCGTAGAGGAAGGTGAAGGCGAGTGTGATCAAGAACGACGGCAGCGTGAGCACCGTATCGATCAATCTGCCGACCAGCGACGAACCGGGGAACGGCACGAACGCCAGCACGATCGCGAGGAAGGTACCGAGCACGAGACATCCCGCGGTGGCGCACACCGCAATGGAAATGGTGCGCCACAACGCATTGCGGAACGATTCGGAGCCGAGCACCTGCGACCAGACCGCCGTACCTCGACCGTCCTTGGTCTCGGTCGATTCGGCGAGCACCCGCGCGATCGGGTACACCGCGATGACGAGGACCACCAGCAGCGGCGGCAGTGTCCACAGCACCGGCCGCCAATTCCGCCGCAGCGCGGTGTCCGCAGTCGGAGCTGCATCGTGGATCTGGGGTTCGAGCAGTGCGGAAGTGCTCATCGTCGGACCCCCGGGCCAGTGAGTCCGTCCGTCCCGACGGAGACCAGCGCG
This sequence comes from Nocardia sp. NPDC004604, assembly GCF_040609795.1. Taxonomy (NCBI): domain Bacteria; kingdom Bacillati; phylum Actinomycetota; class Actinomycetes; order Mycobacteriales; family Nocardiaceae; genus Nocardia; species Nocardia sp. NPDC004604. The sequence goes on along the minus strand of NZ_JBEXLC010000044.1, from coordinate 5,325 downwards.
CGCTCGGCGGTTGGGCTGCGGTCGCCGCCGGGACCACGGAGACTTCTCCGGACAGCAGGGAACACGATGCCGACACAGCGAGCCGGATTCGCGCCGCCCCTCATTTCGGCGCGCCCGGCTCGGATGCGGCCGATGTCTTTGCCGCACTGGTGGTTTCGGCACCGAACATCGGCGGAATCAACACACCCGCCGGGTCCGGGAACCTTACGCCGACGACCGCGCCGACCTCGGTATCGAGATGCCCCGGCACATCGGCGGTGATCTCGTCGGTCAGTCCGTCGACCGCCAGCCGCAACCGAGTCGAAGCCCCGCGCCACACACTCGATACGACGGTGCCGCGTACCGCATTGCGCTCCGAGGTGGCACCGATCTGCACCGTATGTGGACGCACACACAGCAATCCGGGTGCGTTGACCTCCCAACCACCCGGCCTGACGTCCGGTGCCTCGGCCCGCAGCGTAAAGGTGCCGGCAGTAACCAGCGCCGAGGTGCCCGATACTCGATTCACGGTGCAGGACAACAGGTTCGCACCACCGAGGAACGCCGCCGTGAAATCACTCGGCGGGCGACGCCACAAATTCTCGGCGGTATCGATATCGACCAGTCGGGCATCGCGCATCACCGCGATCCGGTCTGCCAAGGCCAACGCCTCGGCCTGATCATGGGTGACATACAGCATCGCCGTATCCGGCAGCGCCTTTCGCAACTCCTGTAGCTCACCGAGCATCGACTGCCGCAACTGTGCGTCGAGCGCGGCCAGCGGTTCGTCGAGCAGCAGCACCTTCGGTCGGATCGCCAGCGCACGGGCGATCGCCACCCGCTGCTGCTGACCGCCGGACAGCTCGCGCGGCAGCCGCTTGGTGTAGGTCGCCATGCCGACCATCTCCAGCGCCTCGGCCACGCGCGCGTCGATATCCTTGCGCGGCACCCGATGCGCCCTCAGCCCGAAGGCCACATTGTCGTGCACCCGCATATGCGGGAACAGGGCGTATGACTGGACGACCACGCCGATCCCGCGCTTGGCCGGGGACAGATCGGTGACATCGCGCCCGGCCAGCCGGACCGCACCCGAGGTGGGACGGACGAAGCCAGCCAGCGCCTTGAGTGCGGTCGACTTGCCCGATCCGCTCGGTCCGAGGAGCGCCACCGTTTCACCGGCAGCGACGCGCAGATTGAAATCGGTCAGGGCGACTGTGGTCTTACGGCCGCGGCCGTAGCGGACGCCGACCCGGTCGAAGACGATCGCGGGTTCCGTTGCGGCCGTGACCTTTCCGGCCATGGCAGTCGCGATGGCCGATTTCGAATGCGCGTCACCGTCGAACATGATTGCGGCTCCTTACTTCCCGGATTCGGCTACTGTCCCGTCGCCTTCTGATAGGCGGACACATCGGCGTCCAGCTCGGAAAGCACCTTGGTCCAGTCGACATTCACGACTTCGACGCCCTTGAGCACCGCGCTCGCCGAGGGACCGGTACCGGTTGCGGGGGCATCACGCAGCTCCTTGCGCGCGGGCACCGCGAAGGTGTCGGGCAGCGACTTCTGCGCATCGGCCGACAGCAGGAACTCCATGAGCTGCTTCGCCTCGCCCTGATGCGGCGCGCCCTTGGCCAGTCCCATTACATAGGGCACGGCCACGGTGGAGCGCTTGCCGTCGGCGGCCGCGGGGAAGAAGACGGTGAACTTCGAGCCCTTGTCCTTGACCGTGGTCAGATTCATCTGGACATCGCCATTGGCGACCACCAGCTCACCCTTGTCGACCTTGGCCTGCAACTTTCCGGTGGACGAGGACGGACCGACATTATTGGCCTGCAGCTTGGCGAGGTAATCCAGTGCACCCTGCTTGCCGAGCAGGTTCTGCAGCAGGATCAGCACCGCGGTGCCGTCACCGGCCTGACCTGGCGTCGAGTACTGCAGCTTGCCCTTGAATTCCGGCTTCAGCAGGTCGTCCCAGGTGAGATTGGTGGTGTCGACCGACGGATTGGCAATGAAGGACAGGTAGTTGCCCGCCAGCGTGACGTACTTGCCGTCGGCATCCTTATCGGTCGCCGCGACGAAACTGGTGTCGATTCCGCTGTCCTGCAACAGCCCCGAGCTCTTCGCCTTCTGGATGAACGGCGGCAGCGTGACGAGCACATCGGCCTGCGGGTTGGACTGCTCCTTGTCCACCCGGTTGACGACCTCACCCGAACCGGCCTCGACCAGGTTGACCGAGATGCCGGTCTTCTTCTTGAATTCGGCGAATTGGGTGGTGTACCAGTTGCCGACGCCGTCGGCGGAGTAGACGGTGATGGTCTTGCCGTCGCCGCTGTCGGTGCCCGTGCCGCCACAGGCCGCGGTGAGCGCGACGGTGGTGACGGCGGCGACGGCCAGCGCGGTCCGGGAAATGGTGCGTGCCAGACGGCCCTGCGTGTTCGAAGTACGCACGATGACTGCAACTTTCGGTTCGTGTGGGTGTGGAATCGAAGGGGCGGGGGTTTCCGTCATCTCGGCCGACGCCGGGATCGCGGTTCTGGGCCCGGCTTTCGCCGGGAGGCTGTCAGGTTCTGCTGGCGAGGATCAGCTCGGCGAATTCGGTGACCGAGGCCACCACATGGGTGGCTCCGGCGGCACGCAACTGTGCCGCGTCATGTGCGCCGGTGAGCGTGCCAGCGACGATGCGGGCACCAGCGGCCAGACCGCTGGCGATATCGCTGGTCGTATCGCCGAGTACCGCGATCTGATGCACGGCATCGATGTCGAGGCGCAGCAGCGCGGTCAGGACCATGTCCGGATAGGGACGGCCGCGTCCGGCATCCGATGGCGCCAGCGTCAGATCGGCGATCTCGTTCCAGCCCAGCGCATTCAGCAGTCGATCCTGGGTGGTGCGGCTGAAGCCGGTGGTGAGTGCGACCTTGACGCCCGCGGCCCGCAGCGCGGTAATCGCCTCGGCCGCACCGGGAATCGGGCTGATCTCGACCTCGTCGATCAATGCGTCATAGGCGGCCTCGAAGGCGAGGTTGGCGGCCTGCGCGTGCTCCTCGTCGCCGAGCAGGGCACGGAAGACCGCGATTTTCGACTGGCCCATGGTGTCGAGCACATATTGGCGGGCGCTATCGCGCTGCGGCCCTTCGGTTTCGATACCGGCGCTGGTGGCGGCGATATCGAAGGCGCGAAGGACCAGTCCGCCGTCGGCGACCGTGGTGCCCGCCATATCGAGGACGGCCAGGGCAATGTTCTTATCCGACACAGCGCTCCTCAGAGGTTGAGCAGATCGGCGGTTTCCTCGCCGATCGCGGGGCCGAGGGTCATACCGCGGCCGCCCGGCCCGGTGACGACCCAGATGTGCGCATCGGCCTCGGCGCGGGTCACGATGGTGGCCGGATCGATGCTCTGGCTGTAGACGCCCGCCCAGCGCCGAATCACCTGCGGCAGTTTGCGTCCGAGCAGTTCCTCGGTGACGGCGGTGAGGTGTTCGTACGGGGCCTCGTCCACGTCGAAGGCGAACGGCTCCTCGTATTCGTGGGTGTCGCCGATGGTCAGGCCGCCGTGCAGGCGCTGTACACACAGCAGTTGCATCTTGTGCTCGGCGGCGATGGCGGTCTGGGACTGCTCGGCGTTCAGCACGTCCAACTCCGGCCCGGCGAAGCCCGGGTAGTAGCGGAAGCTGTCGCCGTCGGCGATCGCGGTGGTCAGCGCTTCGCCCAGCGGTGCCGTCTGCATCATCTGCAGCCGGACCCGGCGGACCGGGATGGTGCCGACGAGTTCGCGGGTCAGGCCGGTGTGCGCGGCACCGGGGCAGACCAGCACCAGATCGGCCTCGAAGATGCGGCTATGATCGTCGAGAATCGTTGCACCGGAACCGGTATCGGTAACCGTGCGAGCCTCGGTGCCGGCATGGAAGGTGTAGCGGTCCGATGCGGTCATATGGGCGCGCAGTGCGGGCAGCGCCTGGCGCGATTCGACGGCGGCATCGGTCCAACAGCGCAGTCCGGCAAGGAATTTACCGCGCAGCGCCGGATTGATCGCGCGCACCTGTTCGGGTTCGAGCAGTTCGAAGCCGCGGGCCTGGGCATGCGGGCTCGCCGCGGCGGCCTCGGCGATCGCCAGTTCGGTCGGCGTCTTGACCAGCGTGACCGATCCGATGGGTCGGAAACCGACACCGGGAACCTTGCCGCCGATCTCCTCCCATAGCTGTCGGGAGCGCAGGGTGAAGTCGAGTTCGGTGGCCGAACGTCCGGACACCCACACCAGACCGAAGTTGCGCACCGTCGCGCCGCGCGCCTCGGGCTCGCGCTCCAGCTGCACGACCTCGTGACCACGGCCGATGGCGGCCATGGCGTGTGCGGTGCCGAGGATGCCGCCGCCGATGATGACCAATCGCATGGGTACATAGTGGGCAATGGTCTAGACCAAGGAGTGTTTCGTGCGCGAACGGCAGGTTAACAATTGGTATAGACCAATACCGGGTAGGCTGTCGGCATGGAGACATCAGGTGCGACGGGAACCGATGGCGATGAAATGCGCAGTGGGCGCATCGATTTAGCGCCGCGGCTGCCGAAGTCCTACCTGGTGCGCACCGAACTCGAACAGCTGCTGACCGATCTGGAGGAGGGCGATCCGGTCCCCTCGGAGCGGGATCTGGCCGTTCGGTTCGAGGTCGCCCGCGAAACCGTCCGGCAGGCCCTGCGAGATCTGCTGGTAGAGGGGCGGATCCGCCGCCAGGGCCGCGGCACCGTGGTGTCGCGGCCGAAGATGGTGCAGCCGTTGCAGCTGCGCTCCTATACCGAGGGCGCCATCAGTTACGGCCGGGTGCCGGGGCGTCTGCTCGTCGGCTGGGACGATGTGCCCGCCGACGCCGACACCGCCCGCGACCTCGGGCTCACCATCGGCACTCCGGTCATGCACCTGGAGCGGGTGCTGCTCGCGGACGGCGAGCGCATCGGGCTGGAGAGCACCTTCATGTCGCTCGCTCGTTTCGGCCATCTGCGCGGCACCTACGACCCGACCACCTCGCTGTACGCGGCGGTGCGCGCCGCCGGCGTGGAGCTCGGCAGCGCCACCGAGCGAATCGAGACGGTGCTCGCCTCTCCGCGCGAGGCCGCCCTACTCGAATGCACCACATCGCTGCCGCTACTGCTGCTGCATCGGCGCAGCGTCGACCGGTACGGCGAGCCGGTCGAACGCGTGCGCTCCCTCTACCGCGGCGACCGCATCGCCTTCGAGGCCCAACTCGGCAAGTAGGGCGCGAACCTGCCCGAGCGCGCTGGTCAGCTCTCGCTGGTCGTCGACCGGATCTGGAGCGCGTCGCTCGCGAGGAATTCGGTGCGGAGGCCGTCCTGGTCGAGC
>NZ_JBEXLC010000043.1:0-59905 GCF_040609795.1 Nocardia sp. NPDC004604 | reverse complement strand
TCGATTATTTTTTTTTTTTTTTTTGTGTTGTTTTTTTTTGTGTGTTGTTTCGGTTGCGGGGCGGGGGGGCGCGGCGCGGAGCCCGCCCGGGGGGCCGCCCACGCCGCATTTGCGCGAGTCGACCAGGGCGTGTCCCCTTTGAGTACCTCGACCATGCGGCAGCACGCCGGGGCTCCGGTCCAGAGACGGCCATTTCGGTGGAGGCTGCCGCGCGCTCGGGTGCACCACACACGTAGTCTGGCATCGGAGGGAGGGAACCATGCTGATCGACTTCGTTCCCGACGGGAATCTGTATCCTTTCGAGTCGCGCTGGTTCGACTCGTCCGTCGGCCGAGTTCATTACATCGACGAGGGGGCCGGACCACCGATCCTGTTCTGTCATGGCGCTCCGGCGTGGAGTTTCCTCTACCGCCACATCGTGCAGGATCTGCGCGACCGGTACCGGTGTGTCGCCGTCGACTACCTGGGTTTCGGATTGTCCGAACGTCCTGCGGGTTTCGGCTACACCATCGCCGAACACACCACGGTCCTCGGCGAGCTGATCGATCACCTGCAGCTCGACGGCTTCGTTCTGATGGGACACGATTGGGGCGGCCCCATCGGTCTGGGCGCGGTCACCGCGCGCGCGGACCGGGTGCGGGGGATTGTGCTGGGCAATACCGTGTTCTGGCCGATCGAGGCGATGGCTAATCGGGCGTTCAGCATGATCATGAGTAGCAGTCCGATGCAGCGGCGGATACTCGAACAGAATTTCCTCGTCGAGCGCGTCCTGCTCGCGGAGCTGGGACGCACGCTCACCGCGGCCGAGGCCGACCACTACCGCGCGGTGCAGCCCACTGCGGAAGCCCGGCGCGGACTCGCCATGATGCCCAAAGAAATTCGTGCCGCGCGCCCGCTGCTGGACGGACTCGCCCGAGACGTGCCCGTCCTGCTCGGCAACAAGCCGACCCTGTTGCTGTGGGGAATGCGGGACATGGTGTTCCGTCCGAATGCCGGTATCCCGCGAATGCGTGCCGCCTTCACCGATCTCGATGTAGTCGAGCTGCCACACGCGCGGCATTTCATTCAGGAACACGCACCGGACGCGATCACGACGGCGATCGCAAAGCGATTCCCGTAAGTACGATGGACGAACCGGGAGACACGCGACTAGGCCTGATCCGGACGCCTGCCGTGATTGCCCCAGGTCCGTTCCACCGTGACCCATTCGGCCTCCCAGAGCCGGGCTCGGCGACGATCGAGGCCATGGCGCAGCAGAGCGTAGCCGCCGCCGAAGCAGATTCCGATCGCGAAGACCAGCCCCGTGGTGATCAGCAGTGCCTTGCTCAATGCCCGTGTGCTCGATGGCGGCTCGGTGACCTTCCCTGAGCCGTCCAGCCAGATCTTCACGGTGGCACCGGTTTTCACTAATCCGGTGGCCTGGTAGTCGCTGGTGCGCGGCACCCCGAGTGCGTCCTTCCACTGCACCCGGGCCGGGGTGATCGGCGCGTACAGCGGCGCCTTGCCGACCTCGACCACGGTCGCCTCGACCGGGTGCAACTGCGCCGCCTGCGCCTTCGCGAGACGGTCTTCGGTCTGGTAGATCCGCCCGCCGACCGCCATCGACAGCATCGGAGCGATGATCAGGAACAACACCGTCAGAGCTGCCGCGACCGCCAACTGCACGCGGTCCTCGCGGCGGCGCATCGGATTTCGGTCCAACCCGACGCGGCGGCAGGTGCGGCGGACAACACTCGGTGATCCGGCTGCTGCGGTCATGACGATGACACCTCGCTCTGGAAGTCGGCTGTCAGCCCGTGAAGGGTGTCGAAGAATGTGTCGATGAGGTCGGGCAATCCGTTGGTGTCCGAGCCTGCGCCCCAGACCTGCAGGGCGGCGACGAGCAGGCCGGACCCGGCCGCGACGGCCACCTCCGGACGCCGGTCCACCGCGGGATCGACACCGAGCCGGGCCGCGATGATCCGCACCGATTCGCGCTGGCCGTCGAGTCGGATGCGCTGATAGCCAGCGGCCAGCGTCGGCTCGTCCTCGAAGCGCTGGAACAGCGCCCAGCGTCGGGCCAACCCGGCCGCCTTCGGCCCGGCGTATTCGGCGGACAGCCAGTCGTGCAGCGCATTGTGGTAGGCGACCAACGGCGGCTCGCCGAGCGGGCGGCGGCACAGGGCCTCGTTGAACAGGTGCACGTCCTGATCGATTTCACCGAGTACCGCCTCCTCGATGGAGGAGAAATGACGGCTGAAGGTCCGCCGGGTGACCCCGGCCCGCTCCGCGATGTCCTCGACCGCCACCGAATCCAGTCCCCGCTCGTTGAGCAGGTCGAATGCGGCACGTGACATCGCCGCACGACTGCGAAGCGTGCGCAGCCTGCGGCCGTCGAGGTCGACCCCGTCGTCGATACTCATATCGGCAGTCTACGCGCTATTGTCCCAACGGGACATTAGTTCAGTGTGATCCGAATCAGGGTTTGCGGGCCAGCCCGGTGACGATGAGCTCCTCCCAGACCGTCAGTTTGCGGTCGACGGCGCCGACCGATGTGCCGCCAGCGGCAGGCACGTCCGGGCGCCACCGGGCCGAGGGGACGATATCGGGCTCGAGGATCTCGAGATCGCCGAAGAGTTCGCGGATCTCCTCGGTATCGCGCCAGCGGCCGCGACCGAAGGTGCTCTGCAACTTCTGCTCGGCGGCGGTGGTCTCCGGATTGTGGCCGGATCGGAAGTGCGTGATGAAAACGTAACTGCCGGAGGGAATCTGGTCGTTCCAGAACCGCATGACCTCCGCCGGTTCCTCATCATCGTTGAGGTGGTGCAGGATCGAGCTGAAGATGACGGCGACGGGCTGTGCGAAATCGATCAGCCGCGCGACCTCGGGGTGATCGCGGATCGACTTCGGGTCGCGAGCGTCGGCCTGGATCACCGTGGTGTTCGCATCGGTGGCCAGCAGGGCACGGCCGTGCGCGAGCACGATCGGATCACTGTCGACATAGACCACGCGCGCGTCGGGTGCGTGCCGCTGGGCGACCTGATGCACATTGTCCGCGGTCGGCAGACCGCTGCCGAAGTCGATGAACTGCCGCATGCCCGCGACGGCCATATCCCGGACGCCACGGATCAGCGCCTGCCTGCTGGTGAAGGCGATCGCCACCGAACCGGGCAGGTTCAGTTTGAAGTGGTCACCGACCTCTTGGTCGACGAGGTAGTTGTCCTTCCCACCGAGCAGATAGTCGTAGACCCGAGCGATACTCGGCTTACTCTGATCGATCTCCCGGTCGAGCCGATATGGTGGCGCAACATCGTCGGTCATTATCGATACATTACCGAGTTCAGTTGGCGCGCTTGCAGCTTTCGTGCCTCAGTGCGGGTGGGCCGGGTGGTCGAGCGTCGCCGGATGTCGTTCGCACAGCGCGCGCAGGAGTCCCGGGGTGTATTCCGGGGGCGCGGCATGGACCGACAGCTGGTTCACCACCGCGCGATAGGCATCCAGGTCAGCGGCCTTGTCCAGATAGAGAGCGCTGGTCAATTGCTGTAGGTAGACGATGTCGGGCAGATCGGCTTCGGTGAAGCGCAGCATGGTGAACGCGCCGTCGGCCAATGCCGGTCCACCGACGTGGTCGGGCAGCACCTGCACGGTGATATGCGGCTCCTCCGCGATGCGCAGCACCTGTTCCAGTTGATCCCGCCACACCGTGGACCCGCCGATGGGCCGACGCAACGCTGCCTCTTCGACGATCAGCCACAGCTGCGGCGGGTTCGGGCGGCGCAGGATCTCCTGACGTCGCATGCGCAGCACGACCCGCCGCTCGATCCCCTCCGCCGATTCCGCCGGATGTGCGAGTGCAAGTAAAGCCCGCGCATAGTCGGCGGTCTGCAACAGCTCCGGCACCGCTCTCGGCTCGTAGCAGCGAATCAGCTTGGCGGCCTGTTCGAGTCCGAGATAGGTGTCGAACCACTTGGGCAGCCAGTCGCTGTCGCGATGCCACCAGCCGGAGGCATTCGCCTGGCGCGCGAGCTCCTTGAACTCCTCGCGCTCAACCGGATCGGTGACCCCGTAGAGCGTGAGCAGATCGACCAGATCGCGTTCCCGGAATCCGGTGCGGCCCAACTCGAGTCGGCTGATCTTGGAATGTGAACCGCGGATCGCCTCCCCCGCGTCCTCACGGGAGATGTCACGGGCCTCGCGCAGCCGTCGCATCCGACTGCCGAGCATCATCCGCAGGACGGTGGGCCCGCCGTCGGTGGCCGGGTTGTTACCGGAGAATGAATGTCGCACTTCCGAAGCACGCATGATGCGAGTCTGCCATGAATTCGCCATGACTCTCTAGAACCAAAATGCCCCATTTCCACAAACATTCGCACATCGGCAAGTACATCCGGCGACACTCAGCGCAGCAGCACCTCGGCCATGGCCCGCCCGAACAGCTTGCGCCCATCGCAGGTCGCGGTCAGCGCGATGGTCGCCGCGCGCCGCACCGGATCCAGCGCCTTGATCCGGCCGCGGAACTCGATCTCGCTATTGTGCGTGGCCGATACCGGTGCGAAGCCGGAGAACCGCACCCCATAGTCGATGATCGCGGCCGGATCGCCGAGCCAGTCCGTCAGATAGCTGGCGCCGAGGCCCATGGTGAGCAAGCCGTGCGATACCACATCGGGCAGCCCTGCCGCGTCCGCGACGCGGTCGCTGTAGTGAATCGGATTCGAATCACCCGATACCCCAGCGTAATTCACCAGATCACCGCGCGAGAGCGGGACGACTCGGGCAGGCAGTTCGGCGCCGACGGTGAGCTCGTCGAATTCCGGCATCGTGCACGGCACCCGAACCTGCGTCTCGTCCACCGCAAACCCGGACGGCTCCTCGTCGGAGCATTCGATCATGCCGCTCTCCACGGCCTGCGACTGCGAGTGCCCTGGCGCATTCCGCTCGGTCAGCGCCTGACCGGTCATGATGACACCGTCGACCGCCGTCACCAGCTCGGTTGCCATCCGTGTGCCGGTCTGCGCGACCACGGTGGCGTGCGCGGTCTGCAGCAGTTCCCGGTGCTGGTTGGTGAGGACAGTCCTGATGACCAGGAAGTCCATATCGCCGAACTGCCGGAACGATTCCAGATAGGAGTCGCAGCGCAGGCGGTCACCGGACATCAGCGGCCGGTGCACCCTGATGCTCTGCTCGGTATGCAGCATCTGGCTGATGTCGTAACCGGTCAACACCGAATCGAACATCTTGCGCTGGAGCAGCAGCCACACGATCGCGGAGAAGGTCGGCGGCGCGATCAACGCGTCGTAGCCGAGGTCCAACGCCGCGCCCTCGTTCCAATGCGCGGGGTGAAAATCCCGCACCGAGCGGGCGAATTCCCGAATTTTCTCGCGGCCGACCTCATAGTGATCGACCATTCGGTAGTGGCGCCCCACCAACGCACTTGCCTGTTCGGATCCGGTCAAAACCATCATGTGTGATAAATCGCTGACACGGCGGCCGGTGTAACGCGGGGCACCCCTTCGCCAGCAGATCCTTAGTTTTGACCATTGGCTCCGCATTCATCGGGCGCCGGCTGCCCCTGCAGACGCTCGTCCAGCCAGAGCATGGCCTCCGGATACCCGACACCACCTGCGATGATGTGCTCACCGAGCACACTGCGGTACACCGCAGCCACCCCAAGGCCGCACTGTTCCAGGTACAGGTTGCGAGCGCCCTCGGCCGGGATCCAGAATTCCTGTTCGCCGTTGTAGATATAGAGCGGTGTAGCCGACTTGATGCCCGCCATCCGCGTCACCGCATAGATATCCGCGGCGACCTCGGAGTGCAATGGATCGGGAATGTTCGCGGCGATATCGATGGGCAGCATGAGCACACCGACCGCGCCGAAGCCGCTCCCACACAGGTCTTTGAGCGGTGAGGTGGCGGCCCACCGCGCCAGATTGTTCATCCGGGCCAGGATCTCCGGGCGTTCCCGGCCCACACCGAAGGTCGCCGCCATGAAGACCCCGGAAGCCAGGTTGCCGTTCATACTGCGGGCGAGAATCTCGTAATCGGCGGGCACGCCACCCAGCGCCGCGCCGACGATCGATTCGGATAATTCCGGCGCGTAGCTATCGATCAGTTTCACCGCCCCGTGCGTGGCGATGGCGCCGCCGGAGTATCCGGTCATGGCGAAGCGACTGTCGCCGAATTCGTCCGGTCGCAGTTCGCGCACCGCCCGAATGGCGTCCAGCACGGCGTGTCCGGCGACATAGGGCTCGGCATAGGCCATCCAGGGCCCCTCATGATCCGGGATCAGCACGGCGTACCCGCGCAGTGCCGCCAATTGCGTCGTCGGCGGGATGAAGTCGGTCATGTTGGTATTGCGCGACCAGCCGTGGGCCAGGGTGTAGCCGGGCGTGCAGTCCCGGCCGAGGCCGTCGATCGGCAGATTGTTCACCACGACCGGTCTGGTACTGGGACCGGACCAGGTGCTGGCCGGAATGATCAAAGTCGCTGTCGCATAGGATGGCGCGCCACGCGAATCGGACGTGCGGTACTTCAGCAGCAGCGCCTGCCGGATCGGCACCAGCACCAGCGGCGCGGCCGTCGCGCTGATATCGCGGACCTCCACCACCTGCCCCGCGGCGAAGCTGTCCAGATCCACTGGCCAGGCGTCGAAGATCGGATCGCCGATGGCGCTGGGCAGCGCGGCCTGACGCAATGCCGCCAGCGCCGGGGAGACCGTCGTGGCCTCCACCATCGGGCCGGAAGGCAGCGGTGCCGCGGCGATCGGCGGTGGCGGGATGATGGCATCGATCCACTGTTGCAGATCGGGCAGGATCTGACCGGCATCCGCCGGGATCGGCAGTGCGGGTACGGCTGGTGGTTCGGCAGCTGCTTCCCCTGTCGCAGTCGAACACACCAGCAATAGCGCGAAGAGGATGACACGCAAACAACTCATTGACACACGTCCCAGGGTGCAACGTCGGGTTCCCTGGCACCCGGCTATATGGGTGCCTCCGACGCCGAAAGCCCCTGGCCCCGAGGCCAGACCGTCAGGCTAACCGACCATATTCGGCCGGAGACCCCACTGTGCCCGAGTTGTGTGTGACACGTCTCCGAATCGCAACAATCCGAGCCGAATCCGCTTGTCCAGCAAGACAGATCCGACTCCGTGGTGATCCGGCCGTCCGCCGGAGCACCAATTCATATGTGCATCAACAGTTGCTCGGTGCCGCCTCCCCTCGGAATCGCGCATCAAGCCATGTCAGCGCCGCGGGGATACCGAGCACCGCGGCGGTCAGATGATCGGGGACCGGAATCTGTTCGGACTGCACCCGGGCACCGGCCGCGCACCAGCGCTTATCGGTATGCACCACCGCATCGACCGGAATGAGTCCATCGATCGGCGAGTGCCATTCAAAGACGGGCGTTTTCGGCACACCGTCGTAGAGCTCGAGGCTGTTCTCCTCAACCACCGCGCGTGCGGTGGAATCGCTGATCATCGAGGTCGACTTCGCGAAGTCCAGGGCGCCGCGGCCCGCGCCCGCGGCCAGAATGTCATTGGTGCAGCTGTTGGCGATCTGGGCACGTGCGGCCAGGCCGCGGTCGTTGAGTTGATCGCTGATCGGGAAGCGGTCCGGATACTCCCGTTCCAGGCCGAGTCCGGCCGCCAAGGCGAGCCCGAAGACCGGATGCGAGTTCAGGCCGAGGGTCTCCAGCATCGTCACCAGATTCATTGGCACACCGCCCATCGCGGCTCCGGCGATATCCAGTTCCGGCGCGTACTTCGGCGCCAGCGCGGCCGCCCATGCGGTGGCCATGCCGCCGCCGGAGTAGCCGACCATGGCGACCGGACTCTTGCGCACCTGTAATTCGTTGACCTGTTTCGCCGCCCGGATACCGTCGAGGGTGATCATGCCGCCCAATTTGGCTGCGCCATAGGCGAAATTCGGACCGAGATGGTCCGGCAGCGCGACGCTCCAGCCGCGGGAGAGCAGCACATTCCAGCCCGGCGCCTCCCGGACGATGAGATTCGGATCGCCGGTGTAGAGCACCCGCGATACCGAACACTCGGCCCCGAGGCCGTTGATGATGTGCTGGTAGGAGAGCAGGGGTCCGTCGGCGGCATGCGCTTTCGGGGTGAGCACCGTGGTGGTTGCCGCGATCGGCTGCCCCTCGGAGCTGGTGGACCGGAACCGCACCACGGTCACGGTGGTGTCCGGGAAGATCGCCAGCGGCGGCATCACCCGCGTCGCGAGCACGTCACCGGGCTTCTTATCGGCCAGATCCGGCGACGTCGCGTAGAAGGGGTCGGGATCCGGGGTGGGATACAGGGGTGTGGTGTGGGCGGTCCCGGCCACCGCGATCACCATCAGCAGACCGGTCGCCAGCGCGGTGAACGCGCGCAACGGTCTACGTAGGGCCTGTCTCATCGACGCGTGCCTCCAGAGTGGGTCCAACGTTGCGAATATCCTCGACGGCCACGGCCGGGAAGGGTAGAGGCCGCGCCAATCCTATTGGTAAGTCACAAGTTCCGGGGGTGTGCGTTGTGATCGATGTGCAGTCGCATTCGTGACTGTCTCCCATAACTTGGTGTCGTGTCTGTGACATGTCCAGCTGATCGTCGGGAGCATAGCCCACACCATGGTCGGCGGCTTACCGTCAGTGCTATCGACACGACGGGTCGGGTCCGAAGGAGACGGTGGCATGGACGGCACTGCGCAGAACTCGACTGGACAGCGCGCGACCGAGCAGGACTCCGGTGCGCGAAATCCGGTGTATTCGACGAATATCCAGGAATCGCCGACGCGGCGGATCACCGTCTACTTCGACGGTCCGACGCCCGAGGACGCGCTCATCCTGGAGTACGCGGCCACCCGCGCCGAGGCCTGGGAATTCACTTCGGCAGCACTGCACGACGGCCTGACCGTGACGGTGGACGGCAAGGTACGACCGGGATTGCGCCGCCTGCCGTGCCGATCACTGTGGCACTGAAGGTATTACGCCAGCACACGGTGCAGGAAGGCGAGTGCGTCCGGTAGCGCCTCGGCCGCCGCGCTCAGATGATCACCCGGATAGACGCCGACCTGGAGATCGGCACCGGAGGATCGCAGATCGGCGATCAGCTCGAGGCTCAATGGAGCCGGGACCTCCAGATCGGTCAGCCCCTGACCGAGGAACAGGGGCACGGTCTGCCCCTCGGTCGGAATCCGCAGCATCGAGCGCACCGCCGATTCCAATGCCGGCCCCGCCAACTGCCTGCTCAGCATCTGTCCGATCGCGATATCGCGCACCAGCGCATCGGCGGCGTCGACACATTCGGACTCCACGATCCGCAGCACCTGCTCGCCGATCGGCGTCAGATAGCTGTCGATATCGAGTTCGGGTGCGGTAGCGCGCAATCCGGCCAGAAACAGCCCGAAATACGTGGTGGTCTTGCGCAATGGCAGCCGCGGCACCCACGGCCCGGCCGCGGTCAGCCCGTACTCCAGATTCGACGGTGCGCCGGTGGCCAACGCGCCGCGCAACGCCAACTCCGGAGCGTCGGCGGGTGCGAGCGCCGCGGTGAACAGCGCGGTCTGGCCGCCCTGCGACTGCCCGAAGACCGCCCAGCGGGCGCCGAGTGCCGGTGTCACCGCGCGCGCCGCCCGCACGCCGTCGATCACGCTGCGCGCCTGCGAGGGACCGTCCAGGTACGGATGCGTGCCGGGCGTGCCGAGTCCGACGTAGTCGGAGATCACCACGGCGAATCCGGCGGCCAGCAGTGCCGGATAGACCGTCGCCAGATAGAACTCGCGCGGCCGCAGCGTAAACGCGCACTGGTCGGCAATGCCGACGCTGCCGTGCGCATAGGCCACGATCGGCCAGCCGCCCGGGGGCGGTGGACCGGGCGGCAGGTAGATCGCGGCGGTGCTCTGCATCGGTCCGCGCGGCCCGCGTGACCAATACGTGATCCGCTGCGCCAGTGCCGCACCACGCACCCACAGCGCGCCGGATAACTCCGCGGTCTCGGTGACCACGCCGGGAGCGTCGCGCCCCTGCGCGATCGCCGACCCGGCCGAAGCCACCGTCATCGCGACCAATGCCGCACCGACCACCCTGCGAGCCCGCACCATCGACCGACTATCGCCAGCCCCGCCACCGCCGACAAGACACCACAATCGATGGCCCCGATCCCGGTACGGCTGTTGCGCCGCCGCGCTATGACTACGCTCGGTTGGCATACCACCATGCGGAAGGACCGACAGTGACCCAGCGCAAGGCCGATCGGATGCCAGCGGTGCGATCGGTCGCCGTGCTGCTGTGCTGCGGCACGCTCGCCAGCACCCTTGGCGCATGTGGTTCCGATGAATCACCGCCGGTCAGCGCAGCGGCCACACCGACAATGGTCACCACCGCGGCGGCGACGACCACTACCCTGGCCGCAGTGCCGAGTGTGGATCCCTACGCCGATATGCCGCTCATCGACCACACCACCTGGACCGAGGGCGTGGACGGACCACGCCTGCTGGTCTTCCCGACCCAGGCCGGGCGGCACGAAACCTTCCCCGATACCGAGGAACGGGCGTGGCAGGAGGTGCTCACGCTGGCCCCCGACGCCGATACTCCCGGCATGCGCGATCAGTTCGTCTGCCATTGGGTCTGGGCCCGCATGGTGCAGCCGAACAAGGAGAGCTGGAATCTGGAACCCTGGCGTCCGGTGGTGGGCTATCAGGCCACCGTCCAGGCCTCGTGCAATCCCGGTGGACCCGAACGATGAGAAAGGAACCAGCTATGCGCGTCGTCATCGCGGGCGGACACGGCAAGATCGCACTGCTGCTCGGTGAACTCCTCGCCGGGCGCGGCGACGAGGTCGACAGCCTGATCCGCAATCCCGAGCACGCGGCCGAGGTCGCCGCCACCGGCGCCCGACCGGTCGTCTTCGATCTCGAGCACAGCACCGTCTCCGAACTCGCCGCCGTCGTAAAGGATTCCGACGCTGTGGTTTTCGCGGCCGGTGCGGGCGCCGGCAGCGGTATCGCCCGCAAATACACGGTGGACAAGGGCGGTTCGGTCCTGTTGGCCGATGCCGCCGAAGCGGCCGGTATCCGCCGGTTCGTGCAGATCTCCAGCATGGGCGCCGGACAGCCGCCCGCGCCCGGCACCGATGAGGTCTGGGCCGCCTACATCGACGCCAAGACCCAGGCGGAGGACGATCTGCGCGCCCGCGATCTGGATTGGACGATTCTGCGGCCGGGCCGCCTGCTCGATACGGCGGCGACCGATCGGGTCACGCTGGGCCCGCCGCCGCTGCCCTACGGCAGCATCGCACGCGCCGATGTCGCCGCCGTACTCGCCGAGATTCTGCACGCGCCGTCGACCGCGCACGCCACGCTGGAGCTCATCGCGGGCGACACACCGGTGTCGTCAGCGATCTCCGCGACCGGTAGCCAGTCGGTCGCCGAAGGCGGTGCCGCAGTTACCGATTGACATTTTTCGCCGCTGGATTGGAGAACATTACCGTGTTCAGCCGCATCACTTCCCTGAAGCTTCGACCCGGATCTCGTGGTGAATTCCTCGCCGCAGTGAACCGCAGTGCCACCGCATCCGTGCGTGAGGAACCCGGTTGCCTGCGATTCGATGTATGCGCTGACCGCGTCGATCCGCACCGGTTTTTCCTCTACCAGGTCTATATCGATGAGGAGGCGGCCGAAGCGCACCGTTTCACCGAACATTTCCTGGCCTGGCGCTGCGCGGTGGAGCGATATGTGGAGCCTGGCACTCAGGTGCACTACAGCACCGATGTGGTGATCAATGCGAAATGATCGCGCGAAATTCGCTACCGTCCGCGTCGGTTCGCGGATGATTAGCAGATGCGAAAACCCAACTGCGAATGCACAATCGATCGTGCAGATGTGCTTGCATCTGAAAGGCACACCGACCTAAACTCAGTCCCGCAAGGCATTACAAGGGGACAACTAGGGGAGGCCGCGTGGGTGAACCAAGGGCCAATGTCGCCAGGGGTTTGCTGTCGCCAGACGTCAGGGGCGTTCTAATGGACCAACCACTTCCCGGCGGCCGGCTCGGAATCGCCGAAGCCGCACTGGCCGACCAGCCAGCGAACGGTATAACAACTATGAGCACACCGTCGACCCGAAGCGGACAGCGCAGTACCGCATACTCGCGCGAAACCGCAGTCGCTTTCGTCATCGATGCCGTCGAGTCCACCGGTGCGGCCACTCGACACGATTTCGATATCGACCGGATCGTCACCACCGCGCACGCGATGGCCGACGACTGGGATCTCGAGGCCCTGCAGCCCGCCACCTTCTGGCGCATCGCCTCCAGCTTCATCAAGCAGTGACCACACGGCATCCGAAGTTCTAGCGGCCCAATCGAATTACGTCACGGTTCGGGTGGCGATGCCCACTGCGAAGCATAGGCCCGCAGCGCAATCTTCGCCTCTCGCAACAGATTCGGGTCACCATCGGGATCGCATCGGAATGCTTCTTGCATGACCGCATCGCCCATCAGATGTGCGGCGCGGCACGCGATATCGAGTCCCTCGGTATCGGCGACGGCGCCCTGCGCGAGCATAACCTCGCGCAGTGTCACCGCCATTCGGCGTTTGTGCTCACGATCAGCGGCCCGTGCCGCCTCGTTGAAGTCCTTGCCGAACCACAGCGCACGGAAGCCGGGCTCGTCTCGGTACACCTGTGCGAACGCGTCCACCAGGACGCCGATCGGATCGGCCCACCGTTCGCGGCGCGCGATCTCGATCAGCAGCGCCGCCTTGGCCTCCAGCTGCTCGAGATACACCGCGGCGAGGGTTTCGATCACGGCCTCGCGATCCGGCAGGTACTGATACAGCGATCCGACCGAAATCCGTGCCTCCGCAGCCACTCTGATCATTGTCAACGCCCCGACGCCCTCGGTAGCGATCAGTCGATCGGCCACCTCCAGCACACGTGCCAGTCGCTCCCGGCTGCGCGCCTGAATCGGTACGCGGCGCAAGCCCGCTTCGGGTAGTGCCCGGACCGGCACTGTCACCTCCGAGATAATGTGAATCCAATTCAGGTTTCGGTAGGGTATCCGGATGACCACCCTTGCGCCAAACGAACGCGCCCAGGTCACCGCGGCCTGTCTGCGCCTGGCCGAGCACGGACTGCTGATCGGCACCGCGGGCAATGTGAGCCTGCGCTTCGGCGATCTGGTCGCCATTACCGCGACCGGCGCTGTACTCGCCCAGGCAACCGTCGACGATGTGACTGTGGTCGACCTGACGGGCACCGTGGTTGCGGGTCGCTATGCGCCGACCTCCGAATTGGGTTTGCACCTCGACATTTATCGCACCTATACGACGCAAGCGATCGTGCACACACATGCGCCGAAGGCCACCGCCATCGCCTGTGTGTTGGACGAACTGCCGGTCATCCACTACCAGCAGCTGCTGCTCGGCGGTTCGACACGAGTCGCGCCATTTCACCCCTTCGGCACCCCGGAACTCGCCGATGCGGTGCGAGAGGCGTTGCGGGGCAAGCAATCCGCATTGATGGCCAATCACGGCGCGGTCACCCTCGGCGGATCGCTGGACCAGGCGGTCGAATCCGCGCTGCTGCTGGAGTGGGTCTGTGCGCTGTATCTGGACGCCATGGCGATCGGCAAGCCGCGCGAGCTCTCCGAGCAGCAGCAGGCCGCGATCGTCGAGATAGCACTTCGCACCGGATACGGCACCCGCAAGCCACTGAAGAAGGATATCGAATGAAGGTAATCGCCTTGGGCACACAGGTTTTGGACATTCTCGTGCGCCCCGTCGCGGCCATACCGGAGGGACAGCAGACCGCACTGGTCGAGGATATTCGCATCACCGCGGCGGGCACGGCCGCAGGCACCGCGGTGACATTGGCCAAACTCGGCGCGAGCGTGCGGACCGCGGGTGCGATCGGCACCGACACCTCCGGCGATATTCTGCTCGCACTGCTCGCCAAGCCGGGTATCGACACGGAACTGTTGGTGCGCAAGGAAAGTCAGCGCACCTCCTCGTCGGTGCTGCCGATCCGGCCCGACGGCGCACGTCCGAGTCTGCATCTGCTCGGCGCCAACCCGTTGTTCACCCTCGACGACGTCGACTGGGACGCCCTCACCGCCACCGACCATCTGCACCTGGGCGGTCCGGAGCTGATCGGCGCGACCAATGCCGCGCGAATCCTGCAGTACGCCAAGGAGAACGGCGTGACCACGTCGGTCGATCTCATCGCGCCCGGTGCACTCGGCAGCCTCGAAGCCATTGCCGCCGCACTCCCCTACACCGACTACCTGCTACCGAATGACGAACAGGTACTCGGCTTCACCGGCAGTACCGATCTCCGGGCGGGCGCGACGGCGCTGCAGGACGCGGGCGCAACGGTTCTCGCGATCACTCGGGGCGCCGAGGGGACCCTGCTCGTCGATCCCGACGGGCATCAGGACATTCCCGCCTTCGCCATCGATGTTGTCGACACCACCGGTTGCGGCGACGCCTTCTCCGCCGGGTTCATCCGGGCCGTCGCATTGGGCCGCTCATTGCGAGATGCCGCGGTCCTCGGCAATGCGGTCGCCGCACTGGTAGCTCAGGGACTGGGCAGTGACCACGGCGATTTCGATCTCGCGGCCGCGGACGCGTTCGCAGCAGCGAACCCTACCCGCGCTACCGACCCGAGCCAGTCGGGTCGGTAGGCGAGGGTTCGTTCCGAATCACCACTGCCGCAAGGGCGGTCAAGCCTTCTTGGCGTACTCGGCGAGGATTTTCAGCGACTCACCCGGCGACTCGGCTTGGACACTCAAGCGGTCCATGACCGAGAGGTACAGCGCGAGATCCTGCCGTCGATCCAGGTACAGCGCGCTGGTCAGGTGTTCGAGGTAGACGATATCGGGCAGCTCGGATTCGGCGAAACGCAAGATGCTGAACGAACTTCCCGCAGCGGCATGCTCGCCCGCCGAATACGGCAACACCTGCACGGTGACATTCGGCAATTGCGCGAGCTCGATGAGGTGCTCCATCTGCTCGCGGTGCACCCGCGAACCACCGACCGGCCGATGCAGCGCGGCCTCATCGATGATCGCCCAGACCGTCGGCGGATCGACGCGTCGCAGCACCTCTTGCCGCTTGATGCGGACCTGGACCCGCCGATCCATATCGGCGTCCTCGTACCCGAGTGACATTACCGCCCTGGCATATTCGGGCGTCTGCAAGAGTCCGGGTACCAGATGCGCCTCATAGGTACGGATCTTGGTGGCCGCCTGCTCCAGGCCCAGGTAGGTGCCGAACCAGGACGGCAGCAGATCGCTGTAGCGATGCCACCAGCCTGGCTCGTTCGCCTGCCTGGCCAGATCGAGGAATCGCTCGCGTTCCTCGGGGTCGGACACGCCGTACAGGGTCAGTAGGTCGCGGATATCGCGTTCCTTGAAACCGGTGCGGCCCAACTCGAGACGACTGATCTTGGCGTGTGATCCGCGGATGGCGTCACCTGCGGCCTCTCGGGTGATGCCCTTCTTCACCCGGAGGTCACGCAACTGCCCGCCCAGCGCGATCCGCAATACGGTCGGACCACGTTCCACTACAACCGATTGCACACGACCGTCGTCATCGGGTTCTGCGATCATGAAGTCATCTCCGATACTCGGGTTTGACCACAGTGTGTCACAAACACCACGTTTAGAAACACACCGCACCGATCGCCAATGTTACCGCTCAGCTAGTCAGGTCGTCGAACTCCCCGGCCTTCGCGCCGCGCACGAATGCGTCGATCTCCGGTCGGGTATAGAACAGGATGCCACCTTCCGGGTCGCGTGAATTGCGAACGGCGATAGAACCATCGGATGCCTCCGCTACCTCGACGCAATTACCGCCGGACGGACCGCTGAAGGAGCTCTTGCGCCAAGCGCTCGTGATCTTGCGTGAACCGGTGTCCAACATCTTCCCCACTCCTCGGGCTACTTCCAGTGTGAGATGTGCGCTCGAGCGGCCTTACAGATGTGCGCTCAAACGTTCTTGCATTTGCACCTACATCTGCAAGATAGCACGGCCCTCCCGGTGGCGGGATGGCAGAATTCAGACCTGCCGGTCCGCTACGTGACCACTGTTCGGCGGGTTACGCGAGTGCCGTATGCGCCATTCAGCGGAGCGCCATCCGTCTACCCCCCGTGCCACGCCACGCGGATGGCAGGGACTCCTTGGTACGTAATGGATTCCGCGTGACACCGGACGCGGACCACGTCGGCGAACCACTCGAACCACCCGGTCGAGCAGACACGAATCTTGTACTGTCGCAGTGCACATCGGATGTGCCAGCCATGCGCGACACCCGCCCGCCGGAGCAATCCGGTCAACGCTTATCCGCTCGCCGAGGAGTCCACCCCATGCCCGAAGTTCACAATCCGCTCATCCGAACCGACATCCCGCATTCCGCGCGCATCTGGAACTACTGGATGGGCGGCAAGGACTACTACGAAATCGATCGGATCGCCGGTGACGCGGGCATCGAGGTGGATCCCGACATCACCACCATGGCGGTGCAGTCGCGCCAGTTCCTCATTCGCGCGGTCCGCTATCTGGCGAGCGTGGGCATCCGTCAGTTCCTCGATATCGGCACCGGGCTGCCGACCATGCAGAACACCCATGAGGTCGCCCAGAGCGTCGCGCCGGAATCGAAAGTCGTTTACGTCGATAACGATCCGCTGGTGCTGGCCACCGCGCGGGCGCTGCTCACCAGCACCACCCCAGAGGGCGTAACCACCTACGTCGACGCCGACTTCCACGATCCGGAGCTGATCGTCTCCGACGCCAGGAACGTGCTCAATTTCAATGAGCCGATCGCGGTGATGTTCATGGGCGTGCTCGGTCACGCCAAGAGCTACGAGGACCTGCTCCGCATCGTGCACACCGTGCTCGCCGCGGTGCCGTCGGGCAGTTTCCTGGTCATGTGGGACGGCACCGATGACAGCAAGGACTACGTCACGCTGTGTGAGAACTACACCGGCACCGGCGGCGTTCCCTATGTTCCCCGCCCCCAGGCCGAAATCCGTGCCGTATTCGACGGTTTGGAACTGGTGGAGCCCGGATTCGCCTCCATCACCCAGTGGCGTGCCGATGCCACCGAGGTCGGCGAGATCCGGCCGATCTCGGCCTATGGCGCGGTCGCCCGCAAGCCCTGAAGCACAAGTGGGACAACGGCGGTCGTCGGCCAACCAGCCGTCGACCGCCGTTCATATTTCTGTCGGTCGTTCGTACAAATGTACTTGCATCTGCAAGTGCTGACGGCCTAAACTCGGAGCCAGCATCGGGGAGGTACGCAGGGAGTTCGCGCCAGCGTCACCACATTCAACCTCCCCACCGGCAGACGCGAGGGGCGGTCGAGATGAGTACGCCATTCCGAACTCCCGACGGGGCTACGATCTCCGGCGGTGGGATCGACACCCTGCGGCAGTGCTCGGCGCCCGATTACGCGCCACTCGATTGTGCGGTCGAACCGCGCGGCCTCACCTACCGACAGGCCCGCGAGATCCTGCATTTGCACGAGGTCCACGGGCCGCAATGCCGCCAGTGGCTGGCCGCCGCCGCCTACCTCTCGGCCGGACTCGACGACGAATAGCCCTCGGCGCCCACAGCTCCGCAAACGGCCAGCCCCAAATCGCTTCACCCACAGCGATGTTCGTGCAGATGTACTTGCATCTGCACAACACATGACTCTAAACTCGTGCGCGACAAGGGAGTTTCGCACCCGGGAGCCCGTGCCGTAGTCGCCACCGGGACCTCCCGGCGTCAGAGGCACAGGGGCATTCGCATGAATCCACCACACGCTGCGGGTCGACTCGGGATCGCCGATGTCGCCGCCGCCTATGGCACCGAAGCGCTGCAACGGCGCATCGCCGAGCTACGCGCGAGCGGCAAGCACTATGCCGCCAGAGCAATCGAACGCGAAATCCGTAGCGGCGCAGTGGTAGACGAGCTGGCTCTGCACAACCACCAAGGCGCCGCTTAGATTTCGCGGGCCCGCCCTACAATCCGCCGCCCCCGCCGATGAACCAGGGGTTGAACGTGCACACCAGATCCGGATGCGCATCCGGATCGAGCGCTCGCAGGGCAATGGATGCCGCGCGCGGCGAGTACATCATCGTCAGATGATCCGACATGTCCTGCGCACAGCCATCCTGCAGCGTGATGTTGTGCACCGTGGCGTCGGGGCCCGCCGTCAGGAAGGTCAGCTCATAGGGATTGCTGACCTCGTCGTGCTGCGAGCCGACGACCGTGTACTCGACACCGGGCACAGTATCCCCCGCCTGATTCAGCTTGGCGTAGAACGGTGACCCGATCGCCTGCTCGATATTCGCGTGGCCGACGAACAGCTCGTTGAACCCCAGGATATCGACACCCAAATTATTGATCGCCCGTCCCAGGGTGGCCATTCCGAGCAGGGTGGTGCCGTGGTGGGTGGAGCCGAAGGTGACCATCCGTGCCACCTTGCCAACTCCCCCTTCGAATTTCAGATACTGATCGGCCACGGGGCCGCCCTGGGAGTGCGCGACGATATCGACCTGGTCGACCCCGGTCGCGGCCCGCACCCGATCGATGAATTCGCCGAGCTGCTTTGCCGAATCCTCCATGTAGCCAACGCCATTGCGCCCGGGCAGGATCGCACCGAACCCGCCGCCCTCGAGCAGATTCGCCTGTCCATAGTTCAGTGCGAAGACACAGAAGCCCGCACGCACCAGCTGTGGCGCCAGGTACGCGAAGCTGTCATAGGCGTTGAGCCAGGTGCCGTGCGCCAGCACCACCGGACGCGGATGTTGTTGTGTGGGATGGCAGCTCCAGTCGTTCGCACCCGGCGGCGAGGCATCCGGATGCAGGACCCCATAGCCGAATGCGGCGAGATAGACCGCGACCTCCGGCCCCGCGCTCACCGGAACCGACGCCCGGCTCCCCGCCGAACCCGAGCTGCTGCCGGTGCCAGCGAAAGCCACCGGGGTACGCCCACCCGCCGATGCGCCGGGCGCCGCACTGATGAAATCGGCGAGGGCCTGTTCGGTCGGCGCGATATCCGGATCGGCGCCAGCGGGGCCGGGGCCGAACCCGACCGCGAGGAGCGCGGCGCTCCCGATCACCGCGCACGACAGCGCCTTACGTCGCAATCTCCGATGGTTACGTCGTGTCATTGTTCGCACCTTCCATGGCTACCCGACACTGGGCACAGCGGCGCAGGCGAACCGTTCGCAAACACCGAGCCATGGGCAAACGTTAAGACGGCTGGTCACGGGATTTCAGCGACTCGGTGTGGTGCTGGAGCTTCCCACCACGGCACATGCTCCGCTTATGAGCAATGCACAACTACGCGGGCCGACAAGAGATCTCGCATATCCTTTCCCGGGTTCATAACCTTTTCGTATAGTGATGCAACGATTCGGGCGCAGATCTATCACGCCCGATGTGGCACTGGAGCGACGCCTATGACCTTCTCCGCGCTGGATCTGTCCGTCGAAGATGCGGACCCCGTCCTAGAGATCGGCGGGCAGCCCGCGTCGATTCCCCTGATGAATACCGACCGTGTTGCCTCGCGGATGGTCGGGTACTTCGCGACCTGCATGGCACCGTGTCGCACGCTGCCCGGCGAGCAGTTGCGCGGCGACGTCACCAAGCTGACCCGCAGCTGTCTGGCACTGGCCGCCGAAATGTTCGACAAGCGCATGGTTCCCGGCAACGAGCAGCTCGGGGAGGTGCGCGAGGCGGCGGCGCAGTGGGCCCGTGAGGCGGTGCCGCTCGGCACCATTTTGCGCGCCTATCACGAGGGACTGCGCATCGCGTTCGGGCTGGTGACCGCGCGCGCCAAGGCCGACGATATCGCGGAACTGCTCGTCGCCACCGACCTCATGCTCGAACTGCTCGAGGCGATCACCGTGGCGGTCTCGGATGCCTATGTCGAGGAACAGCATCTGGTCGCCAGGGAGCACCAGACCGCGACCCAGACCCTGGCCTCGGCACTGTTGAGTGGGCGCGGCAGTTCCGCGCTCGCCCGCCAGGCGGGTATCCCGATCGCCGACGCGTATCAGGTGGTGGCGCTATCAATTCCCGAACATCCCGACGAACGCGATCCACGGGTCGACAGCCAGGTCGCCGCCCGCAGGAAGCTACGCAGGCTGCAATCGGAACTTGCCGTCGCCTTCGATTCCCGCGTACTCGCCCTGCTGAGCACCAGGGGCGGCACGCTCCTCGTCCCGGTCGAGGACGACGCGACGGTTCTGACCGCCGAAACACTGGATCGACTGGCCAAATCTGCCGAGGTTCCGCTCACCGCCACCGTCGTCACCGGCCAGACCGATGAGATCCCGGAGGCCGCGGACCAGGCCCATGAGCTACTCAATCTGGTGCGGGTCGGCGGACGCAATCCGGGCCTGTATCAGATGACCGACCTGGCCGTGGAGTACCAACTCACCCGTGGCGGCCCCGCCACCCGGCGCATCGCCACCATTCTGGACCCGCTCGACGCCCATCCCGAACTCTTCGACACTATGCGCGCATACCTCGGTAACGATATGAACCGCCAGCTCACCGCGCGCCAGCTGTATGTCCACCCGAATACCGTCGACTACCGGCTGCGCCGCATCGCCCAGCTGACCTCCGTCGACCTGGCCACCTCCGCCGGGATCTCCCAGGCGGCTATCGCCCTGCTGGCCCGCGATCTCGACCGGAGCGTGGCCCGGCGGCTGTAAATCCCCGCCTGATGCGGATTCGTGCTGGTCACGAGATCACGAACGAGTCATCCTGATAGGTGCCACGACATCTGGATGGTGGATTATGCAAATAGCGGAGATCTTGCGCAGGAAGGGCAGCGACGTAGCCACCGTCGCGCCCGAAACCACCGTGCGAACCCTGCTCGGCACGCTCGCCGAACACAATATCGGGGCGGTGGTGGTATCGCCGGACGGCAGCCGGATCACCGGCATTGTCTCCGAGCGCGATGTGGTGCGCAGCTTGCACGCGCGTGGCGCCGCTCTGCTCGACACCCCGGTTTCGGAAATCATGACCGTCGATGTGCGCACCTGCGCGCCCGACGATCTGGTCGACGGGTTGCGCAGCACCATGACCGAGCACCGCGTCCGGCATCTGCCGGTGGTCCACGACGGCCGTCTCGTCGGCATCGTCAGCATCGGCGATGTCGTCAAGAGCGCGATCTCCGAACTGGCCACCGAACGCCAGCATCTGGTGGAGTACGTGCAGGGACAATACTGAAGGGCCGTGCGTACCTGCGACTTCCGAAAGGCGTTGGCTACGAGAAACATTCGAAGTCATCATCGAAAGTGCGTATCGTTGGTGGCGTCCAGCGCGGTTCTCGGAAGGGAGTGGCACGTTGCGGTCACCTGCGTCTGGGACGGACCTAACCCGACCATCCACCACCCGAGCGGTCTCCACCCCACCGATATCGGCACCACTGCCTCCCACTACCGCCGCCATGCGCGGACTCTTTCCGGCACTGGCCGAATCCACCGAGGTCTATCTCGATAGCGCGGCCACCACACAGAAGCCACTGCCGGTCATCGAGACCATCCACCGCTACCACACCTCTCGCACGGCCAATGCCGGTCGCGGTACCTACCCGTGGGCCACCAACCTGACCACCCGCCTGGCCCGCGTCCGCGACCACACGGCGGCCTTCCTCGGTGCGGCGACGCCCGATGAGGTGGTTTTCACCGGCGGCGCGACCGCCGCACTCAATGCGGTCGCGCTGTCCTGGGGCCTGGCCGAACTCGACGACGGCGACGAAATCCTCTACAGCCCACGCGATCACGCCTCGAACGTCCATCCGTGGCACCATCTGCGGCAGGTGCTCGCCCGCTTCGGGCGTCGCATCGAACTGGTCTCCTATCGGGTGACCGAACTGGGCGAAGCCGATACCGCCGACATCCTGGCCAAGATCACCCCGCGCACTCGGCTGATCACCACCAGCCATCTGCACCATGTCTTCGGCGGGCTCACCACACTGGAGGAATTGCGCGGTCTGATCGACCCCGAAATCCTGCTGTGCTTCGACTGCAGTCAGAGCGGCGGGCATCTGCCGGTGAACGTCGCCGAGCTCGGCGCGGACTTCGCGGTCTTCGCGGCGCACAAGATGTTCGGTGCGCCGGGTACCGGAATCCTGTACTGCCACCGCAGAGTTCACGATCGGCTATTGCCGTTCCTACCGGGCGGCAATTCCGGGGTCGACCTCACCGACACCGGATTGGCCTCGGCCGGAATGCCAGAACTGCTCGAGGGCGGTACCCAGAACATTCCGGGCATCCTGGCCCTCGGCAGCGCATTGGAGGTGCTGGAGTCGCTGGATGTCGGCGTCATCGCCGCGCACAATCGCGCACTGACATTGCGGCTGATCGACAATCTCCGTCCGGTACCGGGGCTGGAATTCCTGCCGGGGCCCGCGCACGCACCGTGCGCGATCGGCTACGGCATCGTGTCCTTCACACTCGCGGGCATTTCCGCGACGGATCTCGGATTCGTGTTGAGCGAGTTGGGTTTTCTGGTTCGCACCGGCCTACACTGCACGCCCGGGGTTGACGCCGACAGCACGGACTCGGTCCGAGTCAGCACGCACATCTACAACACCCTCGACGAGATCGACCGCTTCACGACATGCGTCACGACGATTGCCGAGGAGGTCATGTGAAAATGGACGACACCCCGCGCTATGACAGGCGGGCCGCGTCCCGGGTGCTGGCGGGACTCACCGAACCTGGGTTGTTCACTACCCCCATCTCGATTCCTTCCGTTCGACATATCGAATACACCTGCGCCGCACTGCATCCCGAGCCCAATAGCCACCTGACCTACTCACAGCGGCTGTACCTGCAGAACTTCATGCGCCCATGTCAGCCGCATCAGGTCACCAGTGCGACACACCGCATCGCCTGGACCGATAGCGACGGCATCCCCAATACCGGGCATTTCCGTGCCGACGGCCTCGGCCCGCTGGTACCGATCGCAATGCGCGAAGCGGTCCTGCTGCTGTGGCATACCCTGGCCGCGAATTCCGCACTGGCACAACGCGTCGACCGCCTCGGCCCGCGCGAGCACGCGGCGCTCGACGGCACCACCACCGATCACGATCCGATCGAGATCCTGCGGGTGGGCATCGAGGCCGCCGGGCGCGCGCTGGCACAGCATGCACTGGTCGCCCGCCAGACGCCGTATCGCAGTGCGAGCGAATTCGCCAGGGGCATACACGATTCCGGCATTTTTGCAGCGGTCGCCACGCGCTGGTATTGGGAGTTGCAGGCCTCCACCTACCGGCGCGGGATGATTCCGGTGACCCTGGCGGCCCAGCCCGACGGCACCGTGCGCTACACCGCCGACACCGCGGCCACGCTGCGCGCGATGAAGGACGCCACCATCGAGGATGCGCACACCGTCATGCGGCGCGCCACCCGGGTGGAGGGACTGAGTGTGTCGGCAGCCATCGCCAAGTACCACGACGACCTCGATTTGATTTCCCGGCAGTACGCGCTGCTGCCACCGAATACCCGGCCCGCATGTCTGGCCGCCATGCCCCACCATCTCGGTGGCGGGCACTACACCCTGCTTCCGGTCGTGGTCGACCAATTCGTCGCGATCTTCACACAGCTCGTCGATCAGATCCGGATCACCGAGGTGAGCGCCGATCTCGACGAACGCACCGCCGATGCGCCCGCGACCGCCGAGGATCAGATCTTTTATGTCCCGGATATGAGCTGCCAGCACTGTGTCCGCACCATCACCGGTGCGCTGGAGACGATGGGCGTCAAGGTGCTCGAGATCGATTTGCCCAGTAAACGGGTGGTCGCCGAATTCCGAAGTCCGCGCAATCGCGCCCGCGCGTTCGAATCGATCCGCGACGGCGGCTACAACCCGGTGGCCGAGAAGCCGACGCATGCCGCGTTGGATTCGTCGCGGTCGCAGCCCACGGAAACCGCGGTATGACGGCACCGCTACCGGCGCTACCCGCGAAGATCCATCCGCTGGTGCGCGCCTTTCTCGATACCCGCGAGGCCGTCGAAGAGACGCTGATTCGCTTCGGATCCCCGATCCACCTGGTATTTCCGCAGGTCTATGCGGAGAACCTGAAACGGTTGCGCGCCGTACTCGACCGCAGGGGTGCACGCTATCGAATCTGCTACGCGCACAAGGTGAATCAGTCCCGCGCCTTCGTGCGCACCGCCGAACACGCTGGCATCGCGATCGACGTCGCCTCCCCGCACGAACTCACCAGTGCCATCGGCGCCGGATTCGGGCCGATGCGCATCGAGGTGACCGGGCCGAAGGGTGAAGCGTTCCTGCGCGATCTGATCGATTGCGGGGTCACCATCAATGTCGACAACCTGTGGGAGCTGCGCCGAATCACCGAGTTGGCCGGTGACCGCGCGCGAGTTTCCGTGCTGCTGCGGGTTTCCGGCTTCGACGAATCATCGGTGAGCCGATTCGGTGTGCCGTTGGCGCATATGGATCGCGCATTCGATCTACTGTCGGCCAACCGCCGACGAATCGCGTTCCTGGGCTTCGCCTTTCATATCGATTCCGGCGAGCCCGCGGAACGTGTCCGTGCCATCGACGC
Organism: Nocardia sp. NPDC004604; assembly: GCF_040609795.1. Taxonomy (NCBI): domain Bacteria; kingdom Bacillati; phylum Actinomycetota; class Actinomycetes; order Mycobacteriales; family Nocardiaceae; genus Nocardia; species Nocardia sp. NPDC004604. Next base: position 35,360 of record NZ_JBEXLC010000043.1, on the reverse strand, counting down.
CTGCCTGGCCCTGGTCGAACGCGCATACGAGCACGGGCTCGCCCCCTCGGTATTGAATATCGGCGGTGGCTTCCGGCAGGTGTTCACCGCCGACGCGGATCGGTTCGACGAGTATGTGCGCGCGCTGCGCGAATCGCTGCTCGGCCGTGGGGAACCGATGAGCTGGTCGAACAATACCTTCGGCTATCACGTCGATGACGGTGCGGTGCACGGGATTCCGGTCTTCCACAAGTATGCGAACACGGTACCCGCGACGCGGATGCTCGATGATCTGCTCGGCGCGCCGTTGGAGCGGCACGGCGGCCGCACCGTCGCCCAGGTGGCTGGGGACAATATGCTCGATATCTGGCTGGAGCCGGGTAAGGCGCTGGTGGACCATGCCGGGGTAACGGTGGCGCGGGTGGAGTTCGTCAAGGAACTTGCCGACGGCACGGTGCTGGTCAACCTCGATCTCAGCCGCGATCAGGTAACCCCGGCCGATCAGGAGGTCATGATCGATCCGCTGGTCCTGCCCAGCATCGCGCATATGCCGAGCAGTGCACCCGGTCGTGACGGCACCGTGGCGGGCGATGGTGTGACACCATTGCGCAGTGCCGCCGACACCACGCCCGCGCTGCGTCCCGCACCCGAATCCGGCCCTGTCGGTGTGTATTTCGCCGGACGCCTCTGTCTGGAGCGCGATCTGATCACCAACCACAAGGTGTGGCTGCCCGAGCGCCCGCGCCAAGGCGATCTCGTGGTGTTTCCGAATACCGCCGCCTACCACATGGATCTGTCCGCGGCATCGGCCTCGATGCATCCGCTGCCCGCGAAACTCGCTGTCGTACACCGCTCCGGCAGTTTCCAGGTGTACCGCGATGCCGACTACGAACCGCTCATCCCGGTCGGCCTACCACCGCCGCGCCGCACACCCCCGCGCGGTCCACGCCGTCCACCGCTGCCGCGCCGACCCTCCGGAGCGCCGTAATGCGCTATGACCACATCACCGATTTGATCGGCAATACGCCGCTGCTGCGCTTGGATCCGGCCGTGCACGGACTCGACAATGTCGAGCTGTACGCGAAACTGGAGTCGCACAATCCCTTCGGCTCGGTCAAGGACCGGGTGGCCTGGGGAATGATCCGCGACGATCTCGACGACATCCGCGCGAGCGGACAGACACTCATCGAGGCGTCCAGCGGCAATACCGCCAAGGCACTGCGGATACTCGGCGCGGTACACGGCATCGGCCTGCGCGCGGTGACCAACCGGATCAAGGTCGCCGAGGTGCGCGATCTCCTGCAGTTGTTCGGCACCGAGATCGTGGAATTGCCCGGCCTGTCCGAATGTCCGGATCCGACCACGCCCAATGACGTGTACTCGGCGATCGAGGCGACCATGGCCAGGGATCCGGACGCCTACTATCACCCCTCGCAGTACACCAACGAGAAGAATATCGAGGCACATCACCACGGCACCGGCCGCGAGATCCACGAGGACCTCGCCGCCGATGGCATCACCGGGGTCGACTATCTCATCGGCGGACTCGGCACCACCGGCTCCACCCGTGGCGCGGCCACCTACCTGCGCAAGCACAATCCCGAACTGCGCACCATCGCGGTCGTTTCCGATCGCTCGGACTTCATACCCGGCATCCGCTCGGAGAGCGAAATGTGGGATGTCGGGCTGTTCCAGCCCGACTTCTACGACCGTATCGTCACCATCGACTCGGCCCGCGCGGTGGACGCCACCCTCGCACTCGCCACCGGCCACGGCATCCTCGCCGGTCCGACCAGTGGCGCGAGCTATGCGGCCGCACTGGAAACCCTTGCTGGGCAAGCCGTTTCGGCGCGGGAGCCGGTGGTCGCGGTATTCATCGTCTGCGATCGGCTGGAACCGTACCTGTCCTACCTCAAGAAGCGCAGACCGGAACTGTTCGACCGCACCGACCGCCGCCACGCACCCAGCGCCGCCGACCTCGCCGCTACCCCGGCCCTGACCCCACACGAGCTGGCCGAACTGGATCGGACCGACCGTCCCACCCTCGTGGATACGCGTGGCGCGATGGCCTACCGCATCGGCCACGTGCCGGGTGCGATCAATATCCGCGACGATCAACTCGACGATATGTTCGCCCACGGCATACCGTTCCCCCGCTCGCGGCCGCTGGTCTTCGTCTGTCCGGTCGGCGAACTATCGCTGCGCTTCGCGGCGATCGCCCGGCAGGCCGGATTCGACGCCAGCAGTCTCGGCGGCGGCATTGTCGCATGGCGCGATGCCGGATTCGCCCTGGAACGCGGCGGCTGAACCCGGTCATGACGGTCAGGCATTAATGTGGGCGGGTGCAGACAGGCCAGGAATCAGACGACGATGCCGGTCCCCGGATCTGGGGTGGAACCACGCTCACCGAGCGCAGGGAGACCCGCCGCGCCGCACTGCTCGAGGCCGCGCTCGATCTGATCGGCGAATCCGGTGCGAGCGGGGTCACCATGCGCGCGGTATGTCGGCGCGCCAATCTCACCGACCGGTACTTCTACGAGAGCTTCGCCAGCCGCGACGAACTGCTGGACGTGCTCTATCGCCAGGTCGCCGACGAATTCCTGGAGCCGATGACCGCGTTCGCGGCCGCGGATCCCTCCCGCGACCGAGAACTGTCCGAGATCCTGGTCGACAAGGTGCTCGCCGATCCGCGCAAGTCGCGGCTGTTCCTGGTCGAGCCGTATTCGAGCACCGGCCTCGGCCAGACCACCATCGCGGTAATGCCGGTCTTCACCCGGCTCATGCAGGATCATCTCTTCGCCCATATCGAGGATCCGGTGCGGCGCAGATTGGCCGCCCTCACCATGGCCAGCGGTAATGCGGGCATGTTCTCGGCCTGGTTGAACGGCTCGCTGCGCGCCACGCGGGAACAGGTGATCGACCACTGCGTGGCGACCATCGCCGCCTACCGCAGCATCTATTGACGGCGGCTCGGCGAAAGGCTGGCCTCCTCTCGCCCCGCTGCCAGGATGCGGGCCAGATCCTCGGGAGTCGGCATGCGGGTCGTGATGCCGACGGCGGTGCGGCCGGTGTTGCCGAGTGGGGCGCGGTCGAGCATGCTGCCGAGCCCGGCGAGCAGCAGCCGCACCATCTGGCCCAGGGCCTCCGTCCGGTCACGACAGCGCACGGCGAGCCGCAGCATGTGCCAGTGCGCGCGAGTATGCGGCCAGGCCCACGCCTGCGACAGGATGTGGGCACGTTCCAGGGCGTGCCACATGGCATCGACGTCGGTGGCGGTGTGAGCGCGGTCGAGTTCGGCCTCGAAGGCAGCGCGGACGCTGGGCGGCATCGGTGACAAGGTTGTCCTCCATGGGTGATGTGTGCGCTGCCAGATTCCCGCGCGCGGACCTCGGTCGGCTTGTACAAACCTGCTGCGCATATGCTCAGCCGGGAAATTCGGTGATCCAGTGCAGGCGAGCGAATTCCGACGGAGCACCGCCGAATACGCTTCGGCACACCCGATTCAGATGCGAGCTGTCGGCGAATCCGGCACCGTGTGCGGCCTCGGTCAAAGTGCAGCCGGTCGCGACCAGTTCCACGGCGCACTGCATCCGCAGCCAGCGAACGTAGGACCGGAACGGAAGTCCCACCTCGGCCGTGAACAGGTGCAGCAGACGGCTTTCGGACAGTCCGACCGCACGTGCCAACTCCGCCGTCCGCACGGACCCGCCGTCGAGTCGATCCGGAAGGAGTGCGAGGACCCGGGTGATCGCGGGATGGCGAACCGAGTCCTCCGGTGGTAGCCCCGGATCGAGTATTCCTCGAAACCAGCCTGCCGCCGTGGACAATTCGGTGGCCGCCCGTGACCAACCGACCACGCTGTCGGCGGGGTCTACGAGCCGGGCCAACCGCACGCCCATCGTCGATTCCGAGTCCAGATGGCACAGATATCCCGCCGCGGCGCCCTGCACGATCGCGTGCGGAACATCGGGCGGAATTACGGCCGCACGGCATGCCAAACGGTCCCCTGTCGCGTCTTCCAGCACGATGTCCGCCGACGACAAGATCACGTGGACCGAATGGTGCGCATGCAGACCGGAAGTGCCGAGTTCACCGGTGACCGCCAACATCCCGGGCCGTAGCAACGCCGTCCCCGCCCAGCACCGATCGTCGTCACTCATGCCCGACAGTCTCCACCATCGCCGCTGACAGCGCGGTGGGCTCGGTCGCCGCATTTGCCAGATGAGCCGGGCGGGTGTTTACTAGCGGACGCAAGGTGCCGATCGTTCGCTGAGGCTCCTTCACGGATATAGGCCAGCGACCCCGAACGTCGAGAGACGCCCCGGGTCAGGACAGGTCTCCCCGGCTTAAGGGGTGACCCCGATTGGCTCCCGACGTGCTCGGGTTCACGCCGTGAAGTGCCAAAGGTCTTACGAGGAGGGGTACTCACCGGCATATTCGCCGGGTTCCCTGCAGGCTCCGTGACGATGACGTACCGCGCTCGGCTCTGCCGTGCGCCGGATCGGTGGAAGGAGGTGGGCCGGATGACCGGCAGTGATAGTCCCGAACCCCGATTAGCCAAATATTCACTCGGCGACACCTCCACGGCGGAATCCACCACGGGATGAGCCCGTAGCCTGCTGTTCGATGGTGCGCTCGACCTGATCAGGGAGGCGTGATGTCAACGGTAGAGATGATCCTGCGATTGCTGGCCGGTGTCGGTTTCGGCGCGGTGATCGGATTCGAACGGCAGTACCGGGCCAGGATGGCGGGGCTGCGCACCAATGCGCTCGTCGCCGCGGGCGCGACGCTATTCGTGCTGCTGTCGGCGCACGGCTTTCACGGCGGTGACGCCGACCCGACCCGGGTGGCCGCGCAGATCGTCTCCGGCATCGGTTTCCTCGGCGCCGGTGTGATCATCCGCGACGGTTTGAATGTGCGCGGGCTCAATACCGCTGCGACACTGTGGTGTTCAGCCGCGGTCGGCGCGCTCGCCGGTGCGGGCATGTTCACCACCGCGGCCGCGGGCACGATCGCGGTCATGCTGGTCAACATCGCGCTGCGGGCCGCCGGACGTGCGGTGGACCGTCAGCCCGATGCCGCCGCTGAACAACTCGCGTCCTATGTCTTCGTCGCGGTGACCAACGACGAGCAGGAGGCCCATGTGCGGGCGCTGCTCGTACAGGCCCTGACCCGCACCGACTTCCGGCTCGTCTCGGTGGCCAGCGCAAATACCGATACGTCCGGCCGGGTGGAGGTCCGCGCCGAACTGACCGGCGATCAGCGCGATGACCGCCAGATGGAATCGGCGGTGAGCAGGCTCAGCCTGGAACCGTCGGTCACCAGCGTCGGCTGGCATATCTCGGTCGACGACTCGGCGGAGGAGGCGCGGGCATGACCATATTGCGCGCCTACCCCTCGCGGGACGCTCTCGATCGGCCACGCAGTCGGGCGGCCGATGTGCTGGTGTTCGTCGGTGCGGCGGTGTTGATCTGGGCAGTCGTGCGGATCTCGACGACAATTGCGGTACCGTTCGACGAAACAACCGCTCCGGCAACGGTATCCACCGATGCGCACGAGCTGCCGTACTACGCGGCCCGATCACTGCTTCGGATGTTCGCCGCGCTCGCGCTGTCCATTGTCTTCACCTTCGGGTACGCAACCGCCGCGGCGCGGCTACGGCGCACCCGTGCGGTATTGCTGCCCGCGCTCGACATACTCCAGTCGGTGCCGATTCTCGGATTCCTGTCCATCACCGTCTCCGGGTTCATCGCCCTGTTCCCGGGATCGGAACTGGGTCTGGAAGCCGCCGCCATTTTCGCGATCTTCACCTCGCAGGCGTGGAATATGACCTTCGCGTTCTACCACAGCCTGGTATCGCAGCCGCGCGAGCTGGATGAGGCGTCGCGGAATCTGAGATTGTCACGCTGGCAACGGTTCTGGCGCGTCGATGTGCCCAGCGGCATGATCCCGCTGGTCTGGAACGGCATGATGAGTTTCGGCGGCGGATGGTTCTTCCTGGTCGCCGCCGAGGCGATCAGCGTGAACAACCGCCAGTACGCCCTGCCCGGCATCGGCTCATATGTGGCGACCGCGACCGCGGACAGCCAGCTCGGAAAGGTGTTCACCGCCATCGGCGTCATGATCGCCATGGTCGTCGGGGTGAACTTCTTCTTCTGGCGGCCATTGGTGGCCTGGGCCGAGCGCTTCCGGGTCGAAGACTCCGAGGCCGCCGAGGCGCCGCGCAGCATCGTGTTGAATCTGCTGCGGCGTTCGCAAATTCCAGGGCTGTTCGGCCGGGTCTTCGGACCGCTTGTCGCACCGCTGGATCGGGCGATGAGCAGCTTGGGGCTGGCCGAATATCCGCTGCACACTTCGGTTTCCCGACGCCGGGCCGGTGATGTGGTATTCGCGGCGGTGGTGCTGGCCGCGATCACCTACGGCGGGTATCGGGTGGTCGATTACATCGAATCCACCGCGGGTTTCGGCGAGGTGGCGCACGCGTTCGGCTTGGGCTTGCTCACCCTGTTGCGCGTCATCGTGCTGCTCGTCATCGCGACCGCGGTCTGGGTGCCGATCGGTGTCTGGATCGGCCTCAACCCCAAGGTGTCCCGGATCGCCCAGCCGATCGTGCAGGTGCTCGCCAGCTTCCCGGCCAACTTCCTGTTCCCGCTCTTCACGGCCGTGCTCGTGTGGAGCGGTGCGAGCCTGAACTGGGCGGGCACCATTCTGATGGCGCTCGGCGCTCAGTGGTACATCCTGTTCAATGTCATCGCCGGAGCCAGTGCGGTCCCTAACGACCTGCGCGAGGCGGCCGCGAATCTGCAACTGCCACGGGCACTCTGGTGGCGCAGGCTGATCCTGCCCGCCATCTTCCCGAGCTATGTGACCGGCGCGATCACCGCGGCGGGCGGGGCATGGAACGCGTCGATCGTCGCCGAGATGGTGCAGTACGGATCGACCACACTGTTCGCGGCCGGGCTCGGTTCGTATATCAAACAGGCGACCGAAGTCGGCGATTCACCGCGCATCCTGATCGGTGTGCTGGTCATGAGCATCTACGTCGTCGGCATCAACCGGCTGTTCTGGCGGCGACTGTACGCCCTTGCCGAACGGCGGTATTCGCTGTGACCTCTCGCCCGCTCGACCCGACAGGAGCTCGATCATGACCACGTCGACCAGCACCGGCGAAGTGCTGCTGGATATCTCGGGTGTCAGCAAGTACTTCACCGGCGCCGCAGGTGATGAGCTGCGCGTACTGGACGGCATCGATCTGCGGCTGTACAGCGGTGAGATCGTCGCACTGCTCGGCCGTTCCGGTTCGGGCAAGTCGACGCTGCTGCGTATCATCGCCGGACTCATCGCACCGACCAGCGGCCGCGTTCGGTACCGGGGCCGCGAACTCAATGGCGCCAATCCCGGTGCGGCACTGGTCTTCCAGTCCTTCGCGCTAATGCCATGGCTCACGGTGCAGGACAATGTGGAACTCGGGCTCGCCGCCCGCGATGTGGCTCCGGCCGAGCGCCACAGGCGGGCGCTGGCTGCCATCGATATGATCGGTCTGGACGGGTTCGAAACCGCCTATCCCAAGGAACTTTCCGGTGGTATGCGCCAACGCGTCGGGTTCGCCAGAGCCCTGGTCCTCGAACCCGACCTGCTGCTGATGGACGAACCCTTCTCGGCCCTGGACGTGCTGACCGCGGAAAACCTGCGCACTGAACTCGTAAACCTTTGGGCCACTGACGATTTCCCTACCAAATCGGTCTGCATCGTCACCCACAATATCGAAGAGGCGGTGCTGCTCGCCGACCGCGTCGTCGTGCTCGGCGCCAATCCGGGGCGCATCATCACCGAAATCTCGGTGCCCCAGCCGCGTCCCCGCGATCGGCGCACCGCGGGTTTCGAGACGCTGGTCGAGGAGATCTACGGCCTGCTCACCGGACGCGAGACCGAACCCGCCGTGCCAGCACCGGATATCGCAACACCCACCGCGCGCCCATTGCCCGATGCCTCGGTCGGCGGTCTCGCCGGTCTGGTGGAACTCGTCTACGCCAATAGCGGTCGCGCGGACCTGCCCGCTGTCGCCGATGAGCTCAACTTCGAAATCGATGACCTGCTCCCCCTCGTCGACGCCGCGACCATGCTCGGCTTCAGCACGGTCGAGTCCGGTGATGTCCTGCTCACCGATATCGGCAGCCGGTTCACCACCGCCGATATCCAGGAGAGCAAGCGGATCTTCGCCGATCAGGCCCGGCACCGCGCGCCGCTGGTGCGCACCATCTGCAAGGGGCTGGCGGGCAGTCGCGATGGCACCCTGCGCGCCGGATTCATTCTGGATCTGCTGCGCCGCGGCTTCGGTCCAGAAGACGCACGCCGCCAATTGGATATCGCCATCGACTGGGGTCGCTACGCCGAGTTGTACAACTACGACACCGATTCCGATCGGATCACCGCCGACCCGGCCGCACAGATCTTCACATCGCGGTCGGCATGATGCGTCGAATATGCTGCGGCACTGGCTCTTTCACTACTGCACCGGAGCGAAGACCAATTCGAACCCGCCGATGCGCGGGGGTTCCGGTAGTAATCGGACGAAAAACAACGACAATGGCTTGACCAGCGGTGATGGCCCTGGAGTGTTGTGGCTGGCTCGAGTCGCACGCGGCCGTTGCGGTCAGGCGGGTTCGAGGTGGCGGTAGATGGTTTTGCGAGAGACGCCGAAGGTTTCGACGATCTGGGCGACGGTGTATTTGCGGTTGCCGTGGTCACGTTCGTCGTACGTCTCGCGGGCCTCGAGCGCTTACTCTGTCACCCGAGCCCCCAGTACTTGACCCTGCCACCGTGTGAGGGTCAACACTCGAAAGAGTCATGTTCACCATCGGAGACTTCGCCAGGCATGGACGCGTTTCTATCCGCATGCTCAGGCACTACGACGCCATCGGTCTACTGCGCCCCGCGCACGTGGACCAGTCCAGCAGCTACCGCTTCTACGAGGCGGCGCAGCTGTCCCGGCTCAACCGGATCGTCGCGCTGAAGGACCTCGGCTTCACACTGCAGCAGGTGCAGAGGATCCTCGACGAGGACATCAGCACCGAAGAGTTGCGTGGGATGTTGCGACTGCGACGCGCCGAGCTGGAAGCGGCCCTGGCGGAGGCGGCGTCGGGCCTGGCCCAGGTCGAGGCGAGGCTCCGGTCGATCGAGAATGAGGGTTCCATGCCCCAGGAAGACGTCGTCATCAGGCAACTGCCCGCGGTCCGCCTGGCTGAGCTGAGCGCAACGGCCACGAGCTTCAGCCCTGACGAGACCGGCCCGCTTATCGGCCGACTCTTCGACGAGCTGCGCCGACGGCTCAACTCGGCCGGAGTCGCTCCGACCGGCCCCCGCACCGTCTACTTCGAGACCCCTGACGAAGGCGACTACGGGATCGTCGTGCACGTCGGCCTCCCTGTCCCGGCGGGAGTCACCGAGGACGCGGACCTCCAGATCGTCTCACTGCCCCCGGTGGAACGCGCCGCCACGATCGTGCACCGCGGCATGACGCACAGCTTTCTGAGCACCAGCCAGCTGCTCGTCCGCTGGGTCGATGCGCACGGCTACCGGTTCGACGGGCATGCGCGGGAGGTCACGCTCAACTCCTCGGAGAATCCGGACGAGTCGGTGGCCGAGCTGCAGGCACCAATCGTCACGACCTGACCTCGGCTGCTGCCATGTCGCCACCGTCAAGCTGGCTTGCCCAACCCGGCGCTAACCGGGCCCCGGAACGCTCCCGCAGATCACCTACGGTCACCATGCGACCTGGGCCTTGCGGGGAACTGGCCGACAGTTGAATAGGCGAGCCCAACCAGCGCGCACAACGCCACCGACAAACCCAGCCGCTCCGGCGGGCCACGCCCGCAGCCCGGCGTCAGAAAGCGATGTCAGCCGGAGTGAACTGAAGTGCCGGAACAACTCCACGCGGCTGATATCCGGGAACTCGCGCAGCCGCGCCAACCCCTCGGCCGCGAACACCTGCATCGCCACGAAACCCAACCTCCAGCACGCCGACCAACCTCATCGGCAGCCAAGCCGAGCACCAATCACGATGCCCCGCAGGACAAACCAGGAGCGCGCTATCTCAGCTGGTCAAGCCATTGTCGTTGTTTTTCGTCCGATTACTGCGAGGACCCCGCACAGCACCGCACCGTCGGTGAGCGCCACACTGTCGATGATGCGCTCGCCGCCGTGGACCGACCGGCCGCCAGATCTCGCAGCCCAGATTCTTTGCGCGTGCGGAACTGTTGCACGTCACAGACTCCGTCGGCCACCGCGATCCGGTAGCCAACGCCGACTTGGGCGAGTACCGACCGGGTAACGAGACCCCGTAACGCCAAAGCGCCCCGCTACCCGCCGGATCGAGCCCGCCAATACTCCAGGTTGCTGCGCGTGAGCAGGGTGTGCGGATGGTCGCGGCCCAGGACACGGATCTGATCGGCTAGCAGCGGCTCGTATTCGGCGATGGCCGCGCCGATATCGCCCGCCTCACCGTGACAGCCCGCCAGACAGTTGCGCGTGTGCAGGGTGTCCGGATGATCCGGTCCGAGAATGCGCAACTGATCGGTCAGTAGGGTCGCGTATTCGGTAATGGCCCTGGTTGTCTCGCCGCTTTCCCGGCGCCAGCGCGCCATGCTGATGCGGGTCCGCAGGGTCTGGGTATCATCCGGGCCGAGGATGCGGATCTGGTCGACGAGCAGCAGCTCGAATTCGGTGAAGGCGCGGACCAGTTCACCGGCCATGGCACGGGAACGCGCGAGATGCAGTCGGGTGCGCAGGGTTTGCGGATCGACCGGACCGAGAATGCGTTCCTGATCGGCGATCAGCAGTTCGAACTCGATGACCGCACGGCGCAGGCTGCCGCGTTCACTGCGCCAGTAGGCCAGGCTGTTTCGGGCGCGCAGCGTCCAGGGGTGGTCGGTGCCGAGGATGCGGGTGTGATCGATGACGAGTCGTTCGAATTCGGCGACGGCCCGCTCCAATTGGCCGATATGTCCACGCCAGTCGGCGATGTCATAGCGGGTGGTGACGGTATCGAGGTCATCGGCGCCGAGTATCCGAGTCTGGTCGCGGGCCAGCTCCTCCAGTTCGGCGACGGCGGCGGCGACGTCGCCACTGCGGCCTCGGCAATTCGCGAGATGGTTGCGCACCAGCAGCGTGACGCGATGATCGGGTCCCATGGCGGCGGTGAAGCTCGGCAGCCAGGCCGCCCAGAGATCCCGATTGTCCACCACGCGTGTGGTTTCCAATGATTCGAGATAGCCGAAGGCGGCGGCCGCATCGCCATAGGCCAGGTAGTGGCGGACCGCCGAGCCGCGGGCATATGCGGATACCCGATCGCTGGTGCCCGCTTCGATGGCCGCGATCACCGCCCGGTGCGCATCGTCGCTGTGTACGCCGAGCCGGTCGCATTCATCGGCGAGCCCCGGCATCAAGGCGGCGTGGGTTATGCCGAGCGATTCATCGTCGGTGCCCGGCAGACTCCGGATCACCAGCACACCCAAACCCGCTGTGAGATCACGGATTCCGGCGATACTCGCATCGGCCCCGAGTTCGCGCATGGCCGCGTCCAGCAGTTCCAGCGGCAGTACCGGTCCTACCCCCGCCGCGACGAGCACACCGAGCAGCGCGCCGATCGCCCAGGCATCGGTGGTATTCGGCGCGATATTCGGTTCGTCACCCGCGGCGGACCGCACGGCCGCCGCGACCCGCAGTGCGACCAGACCGTCGACGCCGATATCCTCCGCGACCACCCGATCGGTGACCTCCGTGGCGACTTCGGCCAGCAGCCCGGCCAATAGCCAGCCCGCCGCGGCTGGCGGGGAATCCGCACGCGCCGTCGGTGTTTCGGCCAGCCGTGCATCGATCCAGCCAACCCATTCCTGCTCGTCGACGGCAGCGCGCTCATATCCGGCCGATTCCACAATGGCGGCGATATCCTCGGCCACCGGCTCGGCCACCACGATCCGGTGCATATGCGCGAGATCCGGATCGTCTTCGAAGCCGAGGCCCGCCCGGATCCCGACGATCACCCGGACATGCACAAGCTCCGGACGCCGGGTCATAGCCGCGACGGCGGCGACGAGCAGCCGCCGCGTCCCCTCCTCCGGTTCGTTCAGTCCGTCCACGACGATGGTGACCCGGCCACCCCATCCGCCCAAATCCGCCAGCGGTTGCCGCACCTCGATATCGAAGACATCGAACTCCGCGGCGCCGTGTCGGGCCAGCCCCCGCGCGGCCGCGACCGCGGCACGAAATCCGGGCAGACGGGTGCTCAGCTGTGCGGACAGTTCCACGGCGACCGCCTCGATGGAACTGTTGACCGTCAGGAACACCGCGGCCGTGATGTATTCGGGCGCGAGCGGCAGTGTGTCGACCAGACTCGGCCGGATGAGCATTGCCAGCAGGGTCGATTTGCCGACACCGGGCGGTCCGATCACACCGCGCAACCGGTAGCTGCCGGAGCCGACGATATCGTCGAGCGTCTCGCGCACGGCCGGGGTCAGCAACAGCCTGCGGGTGAGGTGATCGACGAAACCCGCTGCCGGACGGCCGGTTACGGCATCGCGGCGGCGGGCGATATTCGGCACCAGCCACAGGCCGGGATCACCGCCCTCGGCGGCGGATACGGTGCCCGAGGTGAACGACAGATGTTCGGGCTGCTGACGGGTGCACGCGGCGGCGATCGGATCAAGGAGATCCGACGGCAGCAGATTCTCCCCGCGCGCGGGCAGTCCGACTTCGAAGGTGGACAACAGAGTTCGGGTGAAACATCCGGCGTACGCCGGTCCTTCTCCGGCGGCGACCAGCAACTCCATCCGGCCCGCCGCCCGCGACAGCAGATCGGTCCAGCGACGGGCCGCGCCGAGCACACCCTGTTCGGTCTCACATGCGTCGACCAATACCACCAGCCCGTCCAGCGCCGACTGGTTCAACCGCTCCCGAATCTCCTGGGTCAGATGGAATGCCGTATGCGAGTTCGGCACCGCGGGCGAATCATGGCCGAGCAGAAAGAAATCCTCCGCGCTCGTCGCGGTGCCGTGCCCGACGAAGCCGATCAATAGTGTCGCCTGCTCCCGCGCCGCCGCCTCGAAGGCCTCGTCCACCGCCGTAACCAGTTGCGCCACCGTAGGATTCAGTACCGGCCCGGATTCCGCCGTGGCCGCCCGCCACCCACCGGATCGGGTCAGACTCCCGTACAGCCCCGTTGCCAGCTCCCCGGTGAATCCCAGTTCCCCCAGCGCCCGGCATTCGGATCCGATAACAAGGGCGAACCTTCCTCCCATACCAGCACCACCATTCCCACCATCGACTCCCCAACGACCCTCGCCCGACACCGGTCGCGGCAACTGTTTGCCGGTCGCTCGAAAGGTTCGGCCGCGCGTGGTAGGAAAGTACCCGAACACCACATCGTGGCGAGCGACACGGGGGCGCGAAGATGGCAGCGATAGTGTTGGTGCACGGGATCGCACAGGAGCAGTACGGTGCGGATCTCTTGGAGGCGCAGTGGCTTCCGGCGCTGGCGGCGGGTGTCCGCACGGCCGGATACGGCGAACTGGCGGACCAGCTGTGGCGGGCATCGCGGCCGGACGCACTCGAGGTTCGAATGGCGTTCTACGGCAATGCTTTTCTGGCTCCCGGCGCACAAGGCGGTGGCGGCCCCATCGGCAATGAGGATGCCGAACTCACCGAGCGGATCGCCGAGGCCTGGTTGGCGACGGCGGCCGGACAGGCAGCCGATCAGCGTGATCGGCTCGAAGCACAGCGCTACCTGGACAATTCGATGCTCGGCGCCGAGGGCGCGCAGGGCATCGGCCGCAAGGCCAGGCCCGCGGCGAATGCGCTGACCAAGCTGAAGTGGTTCGCGCCCTTCGGTTTCGGCATGGCGGGCAAGTTCGTCAATCGGTCGTTGGACCAGGTCAGCCGGTATCTGTCCGAAGAGGCGGTGCGCGAGCACGCGCAGCGGCAGGTACTCGATCTGATCGGTCCGCAGACCCGACTGGTCATCGGGCATTCGCTCGGTTCGGTCGTCGCCTACGAGGCGCTGCATCGCACCCAGCAGCCCGTCGCGCTGATCACCCTCGGTTCGCCACTGGCGCTGCGGTCCATCATCTATCCGCTATTGCGACCGCAGCCGCCCACCGTCCCCGCCGCGCTCACCCGCTGGGAGAATTTGGCCGATCGCGACGATATCGTCGCGGCGCATCTGGACCTCGCACCGTATTTTCCACCCGCTCCCGGTCGCGACGTGGTGCCGACAACACATCCCGAACTCGACAATGGTGCGAGTCCGCACGATGCCGCGCACTATCTGACCAAGAAATCGGTCGGGCGCATCATCGCCGAGTCCCTCTCGTAACCAGAGGAATCCCCGATCGCGCGTACGCTGACAACTCTGGCACCGAGTGCGAGGAGTTCACCGCGATGACCGACCCCGTGCAAGGTTTGACGGGTACGCTCATCTCGCCGATCCGGGACACCGGAATGCTCGGCGAAGTATTGGTTGCGATTCGTGGGGGCACAGAGATATATATCGCGCGGGCGGCCGAGCCCATCTCGGCAGGGGAATCTGTCCTGATCATCGCGGTGCATCCGGGCCGCATCGTCGACGTGGTGCCCTGGATTCCGCTGGAGCCCGTGCAGACCGAGCAAATGTGACATCGCGACCGCGATCTACGAAGTACGAAACTGGGAGGCGCAGTGCTGGGTTATCACGTTCCGGATCCTGACGAGGCAATGCTGGTCAGCGGCGGCACGAGCAAGGACAACGCGCCATTCGGCGTGGTCATCGGGCGCGGCAAATGGGTGATGCCGTTCTTCCGCAAAGTGAGCTATCTGTCGCTGGCGATGTTCGAGGCCGAGATCAAGGAGCGGTGCGTCACCAAACAGGCCATCCAGCTCGAGGTGCGCGCGGTGATCGCGTTCAAGGTGGCCAATGACACCCAGTCGATTGTCAATGCGGCCCAACGCTTCCTGTCCGAACAGGAGCGGGAGATGTCGGTGCTGACCGGACGCATCTTCTCCGGACATCTGCGCTCGATCGTCGGCTCGATGACGGTCGAGGAGATCATCCGCGAGCGCCAGCGGCTGGCCGATGAGGTGCTGGTCGCCTCCAAGGTGGAGATGAGCAATATCGGCCTATGGGTTGATTCGTTCCAAATCCAGTCCATCGATGACGGCAATCTCGGGTACATCACCGCACTCGCCGCACCGCACAACGCGGCGGTGCAGCGCGATGCGCAGATCGCGCAATCGCAGGCCGCGCAGCACGCTGCAGAGGCCGAACAGGAATCGCTGCGCCGACAGGCCGAATATCAGCGCGAGACCGCCATTCTGCGGGCCCAATATCAGCAGGATATCGACAAGGCCAATGCCGAAGCGGCGCAGGCCGGGCCGCTCGCCGAGGCCATGGCGTTGCAAGAAGTGCTCACCGCACAGGCCGAACAGGCCCGCAAGGAAGCCGAACTGCGCGAGCAGCAACTGCAGGCCGAAGTCGTGAAACCCGCACTGGCCGAAGCGGAACGGGTGCGCATCCTGGCCGAGGCCGAGGCGGCCCGGACCCGGATCCAGGCCGAGGCGGCGGCCTCCAACAACCGGATCGCCTTGGACCAGTTGTTGATCGAGCAGCTGCCCGAAATCGTCAAGCAGGCATCCAACGGGCTGGCAAACGCCAACTTGACGGTGCTGAACGGACCGGACGGTGTCGGCGAATTGGTCAACGGAATGGTGGGCCAGGGCCTCACTGTATTCAACTCGTTACAAAAAGCGCTTTCATCCAACGACGAGGATAATGCGCGTTAAAGTGGCCGGGTAGAGACGGCGCGAGGAGCGGGTGTTGGTGTCCATCGGGAAATTGGTGTCGTTCGACAGTTCGCGGGGATTCGGGTTCATTCGGCCCGATGATGGTGGCCCGGATGTGTTCGTACATGTGAACGACATCGGACTGGACGAGGACGAGCTGCGCCAGGGGCGGGTGTTCGAATTCGATGTGACCGAGGGCGATCGTGGGCCCAAGGCGATCAATCTCGCCGTTGTCGGGGGCCAGCCGATCCCACCCGCTACTCGGCACAAAAAAGACAGATCCGGATCCAGCCAGCTCACCGCCACCGAACACAAACGCCTGATCACCGAACTGCTACTGGATGCGAGCCCGGCCCTCACCGCCGGTGAGATCCTCACCATCCGCGACCGTCTCACCGCCTTCGCCGATCAGCACGGTTGGCTCGACTGAGCTCCACTCCTCCGCCTCCCACCTGCGGTGAGCGCGGCGAGCATCCCTGCCGCCCGTGGGTCGCCCACCGCCTCGATGACTGGGACAACTCGGACGCGCCGTCGGCCACCTCCGCGAGGAAGCCGACGGCGCCGAGGAACATCGAGCCGAGGACTTCCGCCTCCACCGGATCGGCGATCTGGTCTTTGCCCCGACGGCGCAGTTCCACAGCGAGTTCGGTCCGGGGACTCGATCTGTTCCCAATACCATTGCGGCAGATAGGGAAGCCCGACGTGCACCCCGGCGGCCGTAGGTCCAGCCCGCTTACGGCTCTGCGCTTACGAAGGTGTCGACGGTGCGGCTGTCGAGCCGGGGGATGATCTGTCCCAGCCCGATGCGCTGGAAATGCTCCTGGTCGCGATGCGCCGCGAATCCGGCGGCGTCGGTGTACCGCTCGAGGATCACGATGTGTGCGGGGTCGTCCACCTCCTGGAAGAATTCGTAGGAGAGGTTGGCCGCCTCGTTGCGGCTGGCTGCTGCCAGCTCGTGCAAGTGCCGGATCACGGCGTCGACGGACTCCGGCCGCGCCCGGTAGTGCGCGATCACCTGGAAGTACTTCGCGGTCATGCTGCTCCTTGATGAAATGTGGTGGTTGTGCCGGGCCGGCGGCGCCGCCGGCCCGGCATCAGCGGCCCGCCGCATCCCACAACGACGCCGCACTGGTCGAGACGGCGCGCGCACCCTCGCGCAGCGCAGCCGACACATCGGCGGCGCTGCGCACGAACCCGGCGGCGACGAACGGGCTGAGTCCTTCGATCTCCGGCGGCCGGAGATGGGAGAGCACCGGCCAGGGCATCGCCTGCACCAGGTGCGGTCGGTTCTGCCGCACGGAGTTGATGGCGCGCGGCAGGTTGGACCGATCCGTGACGAAGACCTTCTGCATGGTCACCATCCCCGCTGCCGTCGTGCGCTGGATCAGCGCGCCCTTGGTACTGACGACGCCGGGCGCACCGATCGACTGCAGGTACTCCACGGCACCACGGTCCTGCCCGAGCCCGGAGCAGGCATCGGCGTTGACGAAGGTGAACCGACCAGCCTCCGATAGCGCCCGGACCAGGCCCGCCAACTCGTGCAGAGCCACGTGCGCGAGGATGTTCACCCGGCATTCGGACCGTAGGAACGCCGGGACCGACTCGGCGCCGAACACCGCGGCGATCACCGGGTTCCGGGTCAGCCACAGGTCGAGTTCGCCGGGTAGTGGGGGCATCGGCTTCGACATCCTTTCCTGCGAACCATTCGGCTCAACTGACGGTACCTAGAGACCCAGTTTGCCCGGGTTGAGCAAATTCTCGGGGTCGAGCGCGGACTTGACCGCCCGGAGCACCTCGAACCCGGCGCCCAGCGACCGCTCCAGGTACGGCGAGCGCAGCAGTCCGACGCCGTGGTGATGACTGAGCGTGGCTCCATGCCGGAGGATCACCTCGTTGGCCGCATCCCATGCAGACCGGTACCAGGCCGCTCGATCCGCGACCTCTACGCTGCCGCGCAGCGAGAAATACAGGCACGCGCCGTCGACGTAGGCGTGGGACTGGTGCGCCGAGCCGGCCAGCGTGCCGGGCACGGCGGCAATCGCGGCGACGACCTCGTGGTAGATCGCCGGCAGGTCCTTCCACTTGCCGATCATCTCCAGGGTGTCGGCGACGAACCCGGCGCTGCGGGTGAAGCCCTCGGCGCTCTTGCCGGTCAGATACCTGGTGTCGAGCCAACGCTCGTAGATCGCGTTTCCGTCGAGTTCGGTCCCGGTCTCGGCGCAGACCCGACGGCTGATCTGCATTGTGGCGTCGACCAGCTCCCGGCTGCCCTCGTCGGCGATCAGCAGCACATTGGTGTCGGGCAGGCCGAACTGCACCCCGCTCTCGAGAGTGTCGTAAAGGCGCAGCGCGGCCGGGGTCGCGCCCTGCTGGACGATCTGGCGACAGGCCTCGAGCCCCTCGGCGAAACTCTGGAAACCATAGGCCTGCGCCAACGCGTAGTCCGGCAGCCGGTGCACCTCGAGTCGGATCTTGGTGATCACACCGAGGGTTCCCTCAGAGCCGATGAACAGCTGCAACAGGTCTGGACCGACCGCGGCACGGGCGCTGTCGCCGACGCTGACGAGCTCCCCGTTCGGCAGGACCACATCCAGCCCGTAGACCATATCCTCGATCTTCCCGTACCGGGTCGAGAGCTGGCCGGCGCCGCGACAGGCCACCCATCCGCCGACGGTGCTGATCGCGTACGAGGAGGGCCAGTGCCCCATCGTCATCCCGTACTCGGATTGGATCTTCTCCTCGAAAAGATCGCCGAACATGCCGGGCTCGACCTCGACGATCTGGCTCTGCTCGTCGAAGCCGAGGAACCGGTTCAGTCCGCACACATCCAATACGATGCCGCCGCGGACGGGGAGGGCCGCGCCGGTGACATTGCTGCGGCCGGCCGAGACCGTCACGGGAATCGTTGCGGCAGCGGCTATCCGGATCACCCGCTGCACCTGTTCGGCGCTCGACACATGCACTATTACCGCCGGCGGTGTGGCTGGGCGGCCGCCGGTCTCGGCGATCATTGTGCCGGCCCACCAGTCCCGGGTGCCCTCCCGCACCGCCGCCGGCTCGGTATCGACTCGGTCGGCGACTGCGGTCAGGGCCTCGATGACGGCCCCCGGAACCGACACCGGGTCATCGGCGAAGCAGGGTTCCCCGTCGACCGGGCCAACGTGCTGCGCGAAGTGCGGCTGGGACGGTGCGCCCACCGTGTAATTGCCCCGGTTGTATCCGCGCTTCAGTGCTTCCTTGCTGATCATGTCTACTTGTCTCCCATCAGGATTGCGCGTTCGTGTGCGGTCTGCAGTCGGTAATGGGCGACCTGGTCGGCCACCTCCGAGCGTGGGAGGTCGAGCTCCTTCATCAGCAGCTCGCCGACCCGCTCAGCCGAGGCGGCCGAGGCATCGCGGGCCATGATCCGCGCCCGCGTCCGACGCGAGAGGATGTCGTCGACGCTGCGGGCCAGCTCATGCCGTGCCGCGTAGACGACCTCGGCCTCCAGATAGGGGAGGCCGTCGACAATCGGGCGGCCGAGGCCGGGGTCCTCGGCAAGAATGTCGGTGACGAAACGGGCCTCGGTGCCGTAGCGTTCCCCGAGGTGGGAGGCGATCCCCCCGGATGCGACGATCGCCTCCGGATCGTAACCGGCGGCGCCGAGCAGGTACGCCGACTTGGTGCGGCAGCGGCTGCTTCGCCCGAGTACGGCCTGTGCCGCGTCGACGGTCTGCTCCGCCATGTGGCGAGCGGTGGTCAGCTTCCCGCCCACCACCGTGACCAGGCCGTCGGGATCGGTGCGGATCTCATGGTTTCGCTTGAGTTCCACCGTCTTTCCGCCCGGGGGCGCCACCAGCGGCCGGCAGCCCGCGATACTGCCCAGCACGTCCTCCGGCTCGATGTCGATATTGAGGGCGGTCCGGGCACCGTCGAGCAGGAAGTCGCGTTCCTCGCGGGTGCAGTTGACGTCGTCGAGGTCGCCGCGGTAGTCCTCGTCCGTGGTCCCGAGGTAAGCCGTGTTGCCCCAACGGGTGATGGTGGCGCGACGGCTGCGGCCCGGGACCGGGATGGTCACGGTGCAGTCGTTGCGGATCTTCGACCAGGGCACCGCGATGTGCACCCCCTTGGCCGGGCGAATGTTGGGGACCTCGACGTCCGGGCCCGCCCCGCTCCAATCACGCAGCCACACGCCGGTCGCGAGCACGACGACGCCGGCGCGGGCCCGGACCTGTCTGCTGCCCACCTCGGCGACGACGCCGCTGACCTTGCCGCCGCGGCGGGTCACCTCGGCGACCCGGGCTCCGTTGAGGACGGTGGCGCCATGGAACGCCGCGGTGCGGGCCAGGGCCAGCGTCAACCGCGCGTCATCGGCGCGCGCGTCGTAGTACAGAAAGCCGCTGTCGAGGTGCTCGGCCTTGAAAGTTGGGCAGTGCGACAGCACTTCGTTCTTGGTCAGTTTCTGGTGCAAGATCCCCTCGCGCCAGCCACCGGCCAGATCGTAGGTCCACAACAGGCTCTCGAAACCCGCTGCGAGGCGGCGGTCGAACACCCCGTTGTGCGAGAGCACCGGGAACAGGAACGGCAGTCGCTGCACCAGGTGTCGCGCGTTCTTCCGCAGGCGCTGCCGCTCGAGCAGTGAATGCCGCACCAACGACAGATTGCCCTGCTCGATGTAGCGCAGTCCGCCGTGGATCATCTTGGAGGACTTCGATGACGTGCCCGAGGCGAAGTCGTCCTTCTCCAGCAGCGCCACCCGAAATCCACGCAGCGCCGCATCCATCGCCGTGTAGGCGCCGGTGACCCCGCCACCGACGACGATGATGTCGAAGTCCCCGCCATCGAGGCGGGCAAGCTGTTCGGCGCGATCGAGCCGCAACGGCGAATCCGAGACCATCCGCGCCCGCGCCGACGCCGGCCGGCGCGCGGGCATAGCTACCGAACGTAGCGAAACCATGGTGTTCATCCCTCCGAAAGTTGTTTGTGGACAGGGTCGTTGGCAGATTGCAGCGGTGCGCCCCCGGATTCGACGAGCTCGAGTTCTGCGGCTATCCGCGCCTTCCACGCGGCCCGTCGGCGGCGTCGACAGTCGTCGGCGACCCTCGGTTCGAAGACCTCCGCGGCAGCGAGCGTGGACGCCGCCTCGGCCAGCGAATTCCACAGCAGTCCGTCGGCACCGGCCATGAACGCGGCCCCCCGAAGACTTGCCACACCGGAGTCCGGCAGGCGTCGCATCGCAATCCCGGTCAGGTCGGCCTGCATCTGGATGAGCGGATCGCTCGACGACAAGCCGCCGCCGACCACGATGTGCGTCACGTCGAGCCCCGCGACCTCCGCGTTGGCCTCCGCGGAGTCAGCCACGGATTGCGCGATACCCTCCAGAACCGCGTACGCCACCTCCGCGCGCGTGCTCGACATGGAGAACCCGGTCAGCGACGCCCTGACCCGTGATTCCACCATCGGTGTCCGAATCCCCGCCAACGCGGGAACAAACACGATCCCATTCGACGTGGTGGTCGAGGCCGCGAGCTTGCTGATCGACTGCGCGGAATCGAACCAGCCCAGCGTGTTGCACACCCAGTCGAGGGCGGATCCCGAGGTGGCGGTGAACGTCTCGACCGCATAGACGGTCTCCTGTTTTCTGCGCCACCCGGTCACCGTGAGCGTCCCGGGACGGAGCACGGACCGGACGGGCGGCTCGGTTCCGGTGATCAGGTCCACGAAGCTGCCCGTGCCGTGCACGCACATCGCCTGCCCCTGCTCCCGACAGCCGAGGCCGACCGCACCGGCGTGCTGGTCGCCCATGGCCGCGAGGATGGGGGCCGAGACCCCGATTTTGGCCGGGTCGGTGTGCCCCAGGAAGTCCGCGTCTTGCCGCAGCTCCGGCAAGAGCTCGAGCGGGAATCCGAGCGCGGCGATCCAGTCCCGGTGGTAGGCGTGCTCGGCCAGCACGTATCCCCCGGCCGAGGTGACATTGGTGGCGGTAGCCGCGTAGGTGCGCTCGACCGCGAGATTCCACAGCAGCCAGGTCTCGATGGTTCCGAATCCGAGCCGACCCGCCCGATGGGCTTGTGCCACCCCAGGGTCTTCGCGCACCTTGTGCGCGGCCCACAGGTAGGGCGACCGCACGCCGGTCGGGCGGCCCACCTCGGCCATCAACGCGCGGTCCCACTCCGGGCCGAGGGCCGCGAGTTCGTCCGCGTGTCGGCAGTCCTGCCAGACCATCGCGGGAGCCAGAGCTCGCCCGGTAGCGGTGTCCCACAGCACAGCCGTCGCCCGCTGGGTGGCCAGCGCCACCGCTGCGATACTCACACCGGCCGCCGCTGCGCGGGCGGCAGCAGTTCTGCACACCTCGAATGTCTTTTCCAGAATCTCGCCGGCGTCTTGTTCGACCACACCGAATCGCGGTGTCGATACTGCGAGCCGACGGTATTCCAGATCGTGCACGATGCCGTCGGCGGTGACCCAGGCCGCGCGGGTTCCCGTTGTCCCCTCGTCGATTGCGAGAATGGCGGTCGAACTCATACTCGAACCCCGTTCTGCACGGCCGCGCCGTCGGCGCCCGGCTCGTAGTCCTCGGATCGGGCGAACCTGGGTGCGTCCTGCTCTTCGTCAGGGCTGAGTGCGGCTCGGGTCGGATCCCACGTGATCACGCAGCACACGATGCACGCGAGCAGCGGAGCCACGGAGAGGATGAGGAACGTCGGTCCGAGCCCCAGGTGCGAGCGCAGGATCGGGAAGATCAGCAGTCCGAGTGCGGCGCTGGCGCTTCCGATCGCGCCGATCACTCCGTTGGCCCCGGCGCGCAGTTCAGAGCGGAACGAGAGTGAGGACAGTGTCTTGCCATTGGCCCCTGGGCCTGCCGAGTGGAACAGGATGAACAACGACGGGATGAGGAAGCCGAGCACCAGCGGTAGATGCGCATGCCAGATACCCAAAACCACCAGCATGACGAATACTGCGCCGAACCCGAGCGCGGACGCTCGACGCAACCCGAGCCGCTCGCCGATCTTCGGGGACAGGAAACCGCCGATAATTCCGAACACATTGAAGACGAGCGCACCGATGGTCGCCACGGTAAAGCTCTGCCCGAAGAGCGCAAGGCCGATAATCGGCAAGTACCATCCGACGGCAAAATACTGAATGGACTGCCCCATCTGCACGGTGCCCGCCAAGATCGTGCGGCGCAGATAGATCCCCCGGAATATCAGGGCCACGTTCGCCAATCCCCGATCGGCCCGGTTGCGAATCGGGGTCCGATCGCGCGCCGGCGCCGCCGTGAATTCCTCGCCGTAGATCTTGGTCATCGACTCGGCCGCCTGTTCCAGGCGTCCCTTGCGGGCAGCCCACATGGGGCTCTCGACCATGTACCGCGCCTGTGCGACCAGCAGCGCCAGCGCCACCACACCCGCCGAGCCGACCGCGTACCGCCAGATCGCGTCGCCGACACCGAGATTGTAGAACCCGATCGTCAGAATCAGGTTGCTGCAGACCGCGGTGTACCAGATGCCCTGCCACGTGTTCAACCGACTCTTGAAGCGTGCCGGAGTGAATTCGGCCAGCAGCGCCATCGCAATCGCGAAGTCGATCCCATAGGCGGCGCCGACGAAGAACCGCCCTATGAGCACAACCTCGAAGCTGGGTGCAAAGGCGCAACAGGCCGCGCCGACGACCGACAGGAACTTCGCCAGGATCAGCGGCCGCACTCGGCCCGACCGATCCGCCATCCAGCCACCGAGCGGATTGAAGGCGACGGCAACCCACGATGCGAATGACGTCAGAACCGCTACCTGGGTGGCGCCGAGGTGCATATCCCGCGTCATGGGGCCGAGTCCCGCGCTCAGCGCCGAGTTGGCGAACGCATCGAGGAACAGCCCGCCGAGAGCCAGCCACCAGATGACGCCTGCGCGGCCCGCGATCCGAGGTTGTTCGTCGATATAGGACACGACGTCGTGAACGCCACGAAGTACTTTGTTGGACACGATGCCCGGCCTCTCTGCCGGGAGACCGTTCTGTCGCAGGCTATACCGCAAAAAAGGGCAGACTGAAGCCTCCAACAGGAGGTCTCCATTCTTACCCTGGTGCTGAGATGCTAATCACACGAGGGCAGAGATTGCAAGGGGTCGGTGACCGCTGTGTTCGCCCGGCTCGGCGGTCCGCAGGGGCTGGTAGCCCGCATCGGACGCCACCTTCCTCGGCGCACCGCGAAGTTCACGACCTTGTCGGACCGGCGACTTACGATCGAGCTCGAGCCCGCACCGATGAATCCGCGTCGCCCGCGACGTCGATAGAGGTGGGGACCGAACCGAGGAGGATCGCGTGGACCTACCGGTCATGCCACCCGTGCGGCCGATGCTGGCGAAAACGGCGCCGTCGGTGCCACGAGAGCCGGGCCTGAGTTATGAACCGAAATGGGATGGTTTTCGCTGCGTCGTGTTCCGTGACGGCGATGAGGTGGAACTCGGTTCACGCAATGACCGGCCACTGACCCGCTATTTTCCGGAGGTCGCCGAACTCCTGAAGGCGGCGCTGCCGGATAAATGCGTGGTGGACGGGGAAATCGTGGTGGTCACCGACCAGGGACTCGATTTCGATACCCTGCAGAACCGGCTGCATCCGGCGGCCTCACGCGTCAACAAGCTGGCCAAGGAAACACCGGCCAGCTTTGTCGCCTTCGATCTGCTCGCCCTCGGCGATAAGGATCTGACCGGCGAACCGTTCGTCGAACGCCGGCGGTTGCTCGAGTCCATTCTCGACACCGAACTCGCCCGGGTGCATCTGACCCCGATCACCCAGGATCCCGATATCGCCGAGGACTGGTTCACCCGCTTCGAGGGCGCCGGATTCGACGGCGTCATGGTCAAGGCCGACGATCTGGCGTATCTGCAGGACAAGCGGGTGATGCTCAAGGTCAAGCATGAGCGCACCGCGGACTGTGTGGTGGCCGGTTTCCGCTGGCACAAGGATGGCGAAGGCATCGGATCGCTGCTGCTCGGACTGTTCGACGATGAGGGCAATCTGCACCACGTCGGGGTGGCGAGCAGTTTCACGGCGGCCAAGCGCAAGTCACTGGTGGAAGAGCTGAAACCGTTGCGGGACAACGCATTGGCGAACCACCCGTGGCGCGAATGGGCGGATGCGGCGGCGCAGGCCAAGGCCGACGGCAAGATGCCCGGCGGGGTGAGCCGGTGGACCGGCGGCAAGGATCTGTCCTGGGAAGCACTGCGCCCGGAACTGGTCGCCGAGGTTCGCTACGAACATGTGCAGTCGGGCCGATTGCGCCACGGCGGCAGGCTCGTTCGCTTCCGCGCCGACCGCACCCCTGAATCGTGTACCTACGCCCAGCTCGACGAGGTCGCACCGGCCGAGTTGGGTGCCATTTTCAGCGCAGCCCGGGGGCAGTGATGGGCGAATCGATCGATATCGAGGTGGATGGCAGATCCGTCGCCATCAGCAATCCCGGCAAGGTCTATTTCACCAAACGCGGTGAGACGAAACTCGATCTCATCCGGTACTACCAGGCCGTCGCCGAGCCGTTTCTGAAAGTGGTCCGCGATCGGCCGTTACTGCTCGAGCGGTATCCCGACGGGGCCTCGGGTAAGTCGTGGTTTCAGAAGCGGGTGCCGAAATCCGCGCCGGATTGGCTGCACACGGTCGAAGTCGCCACGCCCAATGGCACCACCAGCGATGCCCTGGTGGCACACGATCTCGCACATATTCTGTGGGCGGTCAATCAGGGCTGCCTCGGCTTCCACGTCTGGCCCAATCACATCGGCGATCTGAATATCGCCGATGAACTGCGCATCGATCTGGATCCCTCCCCCGGCATCACCTTCGACGATCTCAAATACGCCGCGGTGCTGACCCGTGAGCTGTTCACCGAACTCGGCATCGATTCCCGGATCAAAACCTCCGGCTCGCGTGGACTGCATATTTACGTTGCGCTGGAACCGAAATGGGACGGCTATCAGGTGCGCGCCGCGGCGGTCGCGCTGGCCAGGGAACTGGAGCGGCGGCATCCGGACCGGATCACCGCGCAGTGGTGGAAGGAGGAGCGCGGCACCCGCGTCTTCATCGACTTCAACCAGAATGCCCCGCACAAAACGGTTTTCGGTGCGTGGTGTGTGCGGCCGAAGGTCGGTGCGCAGGTGTCCACCCCGATCTCCTGGTCCGATCTGGATACCGTCGTCCCCGAGGAATTGACCATCGCCACGGTGCCTGCGCGGCTGGCCGAATTCGGTGACCCGTGGGCGGACCGCCCGGCGCAATCCATCGAGCCGCTGCTGAAAATGTCGGAGCGGGATATGGCCTCGGGGCTCATGGACGCGCCATGGCCGCCGCAATATCCGAAGATGCCCAACGAGCCGCCGCGGGTGCAGCCCAGCCGGGCCAAGAAGGTCGATCCGGAAGGCTAGTTACCGAAGGGCTATTCGGTCCAGAGCACCCACGCCTTGCTCTCACAGGTGAGTGCACGCCCGTCCGCCGTGCGGGCACTCTTCGTTGATCCATCGCATTTCGTTCCGGCCTCCGCGACGGTGCCCCCGATGGTGTACGGACCGTTCCATTGGTAGACACCGCCGCTGGCCAGGCATAGCAGGGTGGAGCCGTCCGCCCCGGTGCCGATGCGGCCCGGCTCGGTGCACACCGTGCCCTTCTTCGGAGTCGCCGTCGACGGAGCGGTCGTCGTGACCGGGGGCGCGACCACGGTCGGCGCCACCGTGGGCTGTGGGACGGCGGTCTGGGCGATGGTCGAGGGCAGCGCGACACTCGACACGGTAGGCGTACGGTTCGCCCCGGACAGCGCATCGGAGAAGTTGCCGCCGGACAGCACGACATATCCCGCGATGCCGACCACCTCGATCACACCCAGCAGCAGCGCACACACCGCCATGGTCTTGCCGCGCGGATGGCTGAAGGCGATGAATCCGAAGACGATCGCGACCGGGAACAGGCCGAGCAGGGCGGCAACCAACGCAACGACCGCGTACGGATTGACGATGGGCGGAACCTCGACCCGTAGTCGACCGGCCCGGCGGCTCCGGTTCGCCGGCTCGGTCTCGGGCCAGCGCTCAGTGGGGTCCGGATCCGGCCACCGGCCGACCGGTCCCATCTCCTGCTCGTACTCCTCCGGCTGCGCCTCCGGCCAGCGCTCGTGCTCACGGTTATCCGTCCGTGCCATCCAGGTCCCTCTTCCACACCACCAAACCGCGCAGGAACCACGAACTGCCCGGACCCGCCCCGATACCGACAAAGGATAGGGGCCATTGGCCGCAGCATCATCCGAAACGGCCCATCAATCGTCATCAAACCGTAATCGCGAATGCCGCCATGTCAAACCGGACCGTACTCCCACCCGGGAAGTCGGATTCGACATGACCCGCCCGTCAGCCGGAGTAACAAACCGGCAAACACCACTCGCGAATGGCGAAATGAGGTGGATCCTGGTTACACGGCGAGCGGCATGCTGTGAATTCCAGTTCAGGAGGATCCATGCGCGGTGAAACGGATTCGACCGGAGACCGAACCCGGCCGTGGCATTCCCACGCGGGCGATCTACTCGGTGACGACTACAACGTTCCCGGCATCATTCTTTGTGCCCTGGGCGTCGTCGCCATGGCGTGCACCCTCACCGCGGCCGGTTCCGGCTTCACCGGATGGACGCAGATCGGCGCGATAGCGACGGCGAGTTTGTGGATCACGGGCATCGGCGCGTTACTGGTGGAACATCACCGGGAGCAAGTCATCGAGTTGAAGTACGGACGGCGCGGACACGCGCCGGGACATATGCGGCCGCTGCGCTACAGCGGCACCGAGCGCCGGATCTCGGCGGGTGAAACCAAGTCCGAGTTGACGAGTCGGCAGTAGCGACCGCTCGCTGGGTCATTCGAGACCCACACCCGACGCCGAAGGCTGATCGCGGCTCAGCGCCCGCCGTCCACCTTCGGCATTGTTTCGGTCATCAGCGTCATCAGCATGTCCGCCAGTAGGACGTGCACCTGTTCGCGGGTGAGCGTGCCGCGGGTGATCCATTCCCGGCCCGCGACCTTCACCAGACCACCGAATGCGCGGACCATGGCCCGTAATTCGGCACTGTGCGCCGATTCCGCGCGCCCGACCATCAGCAGCATCCGCTCGGCGGCCGCGTCATCGGCCTGATCCAGGATGTGCTGCACCTCCGGATCGTCGCCGACCCCCTCATGGCTGGTCACCTTGACCCAGGTGCTGCCGTGTTCGGAGATCACATCCAGCAGCCAGTGCACACTCGCGTCGACGCGCTCGCGATCGGTGCCGGTCGGCGCGACCATATCGTCGAGGCGCGGCAGGGTGACCATCCGCCGCACCACCGCGAGATATAGGTCGCGCTTATTGCCGAAGTAGTGGTTGATCAGACCGCGCGCGACCCCGGCGCGTTGTGCGAGTTCCGCGGTGGACACCGCCGCATACGGCCGTTCGCCGAACATGTCGATCGCGCATTCGAGGATCTGCGCGCGGCGTTCGTCCGGCTCCAGCCTGCGTCTGCGCGGCTGCGCCTCGGTGTTGTTTCGAGCGATCCGCAAGCGATCGCCTGCGGCGATCTCAGAGTGACCTGGCAATGAGATCCTTCATCACCTCGTTGCTGCCCGCGAGGATGCGCAGTACGCGGGCACCGGTGTAGAGCTGGGAAATCGGATACTCCGTCATGTAGCCGTAGCCGCCGAACAGTTGCAGGCAGCGATCGACCACAATACCGAGTTGATCGGTGAGCCAATACTTCGACATCGCAGCAGTGGGAATATCGAGTTCGCCGCGCAGATGCTGCACGATGCAGTCGTCCAGGAAGATCCGGCTCACCTTGGCGATGGTCGCGCATTCGGCCATCTCGAATTTGGTGTTCTGCATCGCGAACAGCGGCTTGCCGAAGGCCTCACGTCCCTTGGTGTAGTCGACGGTCAGCCGCACGGCCTGCTCCATCATGGCGACCGCGATGATGCCGGTCACCAGTCGCTCCTGGGCCAGCAGCTGCATCATCTGATAAAAGCCCTGGCCTTCGGCCTCGCCGAGGAGGTTCGAGACGGGCACGCGCAAGCCGTCGAAGAACAGTTCGGCGGTGTCCTGGGCCTTGCCGCCGATCTTGTTGAGGATGCGGCCGCGCTCGAAGCCCGGGGTGTCGTCGCCGACCTCGGCGAAGATCAGGGATACGCCCGCCGCGCCCTTGGTGGGGTCGGTCTTGGCGGCGATGATGATGCCATCGCAGAGCCAGCCGTTGGTAATGAAGATCTTCGAGCCGGTGATGACGTATTCATCGCCCGCACGGACCGCGCGGGTCTTGATGTTCTGCAGATCCGAGCCGGTGCCCGGTTCGGTCATGCCGATGGACAGCACCATTTCACCGGTCGCGGCCTTGGGCAGCACCCGCTGCTTGAGGTCCTCGGTGCCGAAGCGGTGGATATAGGGCGCGATGATCGAGCTGTGCACCGGCATGCCGAGCGAGCCGTCACCCGCGAATGCCTGTTCCTCGATGATGGCGGCCTCGTGCGCGAAAGTGCCACCGCCACCGCCGTATTCGGCCGGGATGGCGGTGCACAGCAGGCCGAGTTCACCGGCCCGGTTGTACAGCGCGCGGTCTGGATGTCCCTGCGCGACGAACTTCTCCTCATGCGGGACGACCTCCCTCTCGAAGAAGGTTCTCGCTAGTTCCCGGACCGCCTCGACCTCGTCGTCACTCCACGCGGCGCGTGCCATCGCATAAATCCTTTGCTCATGCGCGCAGGCCTGCTCGCCTGCGTCTCGCCATCAGATTCGCGCACTATTGGCATGATGTCAACAAAGCGGGCACGCGACAGGTACGGGCGGGTGTACGAGGATGGAATGCGGATCAGCCGGTCGGGCGCTGCGCCTGGTTGACGGCCGCGAGCGAGGTGAAGATCGGGGTATCGGGATCGGCCGAAATGCCCTGCCGACGCAGGAATCCGTCGATCAGGCCCCAGACGAATTCGGTGGCCTGCTCGACGAATTCGGCCGTACCGCCGGGACGCTCGGAATCGGCTTCGCCGAGCCACAGGTCGGTGACCGCGACGACGACACCGACGACCGCGCGAGCGAGATAGTCGATGCCGGTGGCATCGATCGGGATGGACTCGGCGACTTCGCGCGCCTGCCCGGCGAATCGGCCCGCGGCCGCGCGACCGAGATCGAATTGCAGTACCGAACCGTCCGAATGCTGGGTGACATGCGCCTGGCCCAGAAACCGAAAGACATTGGGGTGCTGGAGGATACTGTCGGCATAGCCGGTGAGCACGCGACGCAGCGCGACCCGCGGCGGTAGCAGCATCAGTGTCAGATCATTGCCCGCGGCGGCTCCAGCCGATTTCGCCATCCGGTTGCCGATCTCGGTGTAGAGGTCGGCCTTATCGGCGAACTGGCGGTACAGGCGCGGCTTGGTAATCCTGGCCTCGCGGGCAATGTCGTCCATGCTCGGGTGCGGGCCGTCGCGGTCGATCACCCGAATGGCCGCGTCGACGATCTCCTCGCGGGTGATCGTCCGCGGCACGGATCTATCCGAACGGGCCATGGTCCGGAGCATACACGTACCGACGGTACGCACTTTTGAGCCGCGCAAATCCCTGGTCGACAGCGCGATATGGGTGACCGACTTCATAGTCGATGCAGGTTTCAACCCATTGCTTCAGGTGCATTCGTACTGTCAGTATCGGCTCACGTACCGGCGGTACACAGGCAGCACCCAGCGCATCGATCGAGGCAACAAGATGACCGAACAGCTCGACTCAGCCGACCCGACCGGCGCCCGGCAGCCACACCGACAATCGACTGTGGACGGCGCACACGGTGCACTTGCCGTCTTCGAATGGGGCGCGGTCGACGCCGAACCTCTGGTACTGGTGCACGGCCTGTCCGACACACACCTGGTGTGGTCGGCGGTGGCGGCGCTGCTCGCCGACGGATTCCGGGTCATCGCCTATGACGTGCGCGGGCACGGTCGATCGGCGAAACCCGGTGCGCCGCACGACTATCGACTCGATTCGCTGGCCGAGGACTTCTTCGCGCTGATCGATGCGGTCAGCCCGAAGCGGGCGGTGCACGTCTGCGGACACGGCTGGGGTGCAGTGCAGGCCTGGGAGGCGGTCTGCGATCCGCGCGCCAATACCCGCATTGCCTCGTTCACCGCGGTCGCTGGTCCGAATCTCGATCACGTCGGCCTGACACTGCGCGAATTGGCGGCGCAGCCGGGTCGCGCGCTGCGACTGATCGCCGACCCGAAGTTCCGGCGACACGGGGCCGGATCGGCCCGGACCGCGGCGCAGCGGATCGCCTATCCGCCCCGGGTGCGCACCTGGTTGATCGACCAGCTCGGTGGCATCGCCCGCGCGTACGCGCCCCTCGCCCCGACCTGGCGCGCGGATCTGGCGGCGGGCGCGTGGATCGCCGCGGCCAATCTCGCACACCGTTTGCTGTGGCCGCGCGAGCGCACCACCGCGGTGCCGGTACAACTGGTCGTCGACACCACCGATGTACTCGTGCCACCGTTCCTCTACTACGGCAGTGCACGCTGGGTGGACCGGCTGTGGCGCTGCCCGATTCCGGCCGATCACTGGCTGCCGGTGACCGAACCGCTGCTCGTGGCCGAGGCCATCGCCAATTTTGTCGAGGATCTGCGCGCCGCGAGTACCAGCATTCCGCACCAGTGACACCGAAATCCATGAGTGGAGCGCAATCTTCGTGCTCGACGCGGCCAGCACACCCACCAGTGGCGGTCGGTCGGGATCGCCGGGCAAATGAACGAGATGGTACTTTGCGCGCATGACCGGACCGGGGGAACAGCAGAATCAGCCCAACGACGCCTGGTGGGCGCAGGAGCAGCCACCGCAGGCGCCGCAGTATTCACAATCGGATCCGACGATGGTCGGGCAGCCCGGTTTGCAAGTGCCACCGCAGCCCGTGGCTCCGCCGGCGGGGCAACAGCCCGGCGGCGCCGAGCAGCGGCCCGCTGATCCGACACTGTTGCGGCAGTCGTTCGACCAGCCAGGGGCCGCGCCCGCCGGATATCAATCGGGCACGGGCTATCAGCAGCCGGGATATCACCAGTCCACACCCGGATATCCGCAGCCGGGATTCCAGCAGGCGCCGAGCACGCCCGGATTCCCGCAGGCCGCACCGGGTTTCCAGCAGCCGATGCCCGGATTCCAGCAGGGGGCACCAGGATTCGAGCCGCCCGCTCCCGGATTCCAGCAGAGCGCACCGGGATTCCAACAGCCCGGCGCCGGATTCCAGCCCGCGCCGGGATTCCCGCAGCAGGCGCCCGGATACCCACAGCCACCCAAATCCGGTGGTAAAGGCTGGCTTTGGGCGCTCGGCGCGATCGTAGTCACCTCCGCGGTCTGGGCGGTCGCCATGTTCGCGATCGGCGCCTTCGACGCGGGCAAGGCCGATATCAGCAAGGACGCCGACCTGCGCGGCTACAAGTACATCGAGAATCTCTGCGATATCACCGACACCTCGCCGTACACCAGCGCTGGCTTCACCCTGTCGAAGTCCGATTCCTCGGGCGAGACCTACCCGAAGCACGAAGGCTCCAAGCACGCGGCGGTCGATTCAATGGGCTGCGATGTTCGCTTCACCCCGTCCGGATCGAGTGAGAAATACGACTACGCCGCGATCTATACCAGCGCGCAAGTGCACAAGCAGTCCAACCCGGGGCCGGAATTCACCGCATCGTACGAGACCTGGACGCAGAGTGAATACGGCAAGGACTCGAAGGTC
This sequence comes from Nocardia sp. NPDC004604, assembly GCF_040609795.1. Classification (NCBI taxonomy): domain Bacteria; kingdom Bacillati; phylum Actinomycetota; class Actinomycetes; order Mycobacteriales; family Nocardiaceae; genus Nocardia; species Nocardia sp. NPDC004604. The sequence goes on along the minus strand of NZ_JBEXLC010000043.1, from coordinate 2,834 downwards.
GAGAAGGTCTCCGGGCTCGGCGACGAGGCGTATGTGATCACCGGCAAGCACAAGTCCGACGATCCGACCGCCGATGTCTCCGTGGCCGTGCGCGACGGCTGGACCACCTACCACATCAGCTGGTCGCAGTATGCGTCGAGTACTTCGAAGTCCTCGGGCAAGATCCTCAGTACCGCCGAGGCCACCGAACTGCTGAAGAAGACGGCGAACTCGACAATGAGCAAGCTGCGCAAATAGCTGGCGTCCGGTCGGTGCGGGACCGCCGTGCCGACCGGTCGAAACCGCGAATGCGACAATGAGTGGGTCAACCCCCATGTTCACGAAGGACAAATCCGCATTCCGATGGCCGAGTACACCGCGTCGACGTCTACCCAACCAGCGCCGAGCGGCACTGCCATCGCCCCCGATGAGCTGGCGATCTGCCTGCGGGTGCTGGAACAGGCCGGGCAATTGGACAAGGACGATCCGGATTCGATCGCGGTGCAGCGCGCCGTCGGCCATATGTTCAAGAAGCTCAAGCAGCGCCGCCGGACCGAGGCCAGAGATGCGGTCGCCGAGGCGGACCGCGTGGTGGTCGCCGCGACGGCGACCGGCTCCCCGAACCGGATCGATGACGAGACCGCGGGCATTCCGTTGACCTCGAATACGGCGGGCGCGAGTGCGGGCACCCTGATCCGGCCGCGGCCCTGCTATATCTGCAAACAGCGCTACACCCGGGTCGACGCGTTCTACCACCAGCTGTGCCCGGACTGCGCGGCGAGCAGCCACGCAAAACGGGACGCCCGTACCGATCTCACCGGGCGGCGCGCCCTGCTGACCGGCGGTCGCGCCAAGATCGGCATGTACATCGCGCTGCGGCTACTGCGCGACGGTGCGCACACCACCATCACCACCCGTTTCCCCAATGACGCCATCCGCCGCTTCGCCGCCATGGACGACAGCGCCGACTGGCTGCACCGACTGCGCATCGTCGGCATCGATCTCCGGGATCCGGCCCAGGTCGTCGCGCTCGCCGACGATGTCGCGGCACAGGGGCCGCTGGACATTCTGATCAACAATGCCGCCCAGACCGTGCGCCGCTCCCCCGGCGCCTACAGCGCACTGGTCGATGCCGAATCCGGTCCGCTGCCCGCTGGCGCGCTGCCGGATGTGGTCACCTTCGGCAAGACCATGCAGGCGCACCCCACCGCTCTCACCGCCTCCCTGACGCCGACGCTGTCCTCCGCCGATGTCGCCGAACTGGCGCTGGTCGCGGGATCGGCCACGCCGGAACGCATTTCGCGCGGCATCGCGATCGACGCCGGTGGTCTGGTGCCGGATCTGGCGCATACCAACAGCTGGGTGCAGACCGTCGGCGAGGTGAATCCGACCGAACTGCTCGAGGTCCAGCTGTGCAATTCGGTGGCACCGTTCATCCTGGTCTCCCGGCTGCGCCCGGCCATGGCGGCCGCCGCGGCCCGCCGCAAGTATGTGGTGAACGTCTCGGCCATGGAGGGCCAGTTCTCCCGCGCGTACAAGGGTGCGGGCCATCCGCACACCAATATGGCCAAGGCCGCGCTGAATATGCTGACCCGCACCAGCGCCCGGGAGATGTTCGAGGAGGACGCGATCCTCATGACCGCCGTGGATACCGGCTGGATCACCGACGAACGCCCGCACTACACCAAGATCCGCCTCGCCGAAGAGGGCTTCCATGCTCCCCTCGACCTGGTCGACGGCGCGGCCCGCGTCTACGACCCGATCGTCCAGGGCGAGACCGGTAACGATCTGTACGGCTGCTTCCTCAAGGACTATCAACCCTCGCCCTGGTGATCAGATCCTCGCCAGACGATCGACCCAGCGGACACTCGAGCCGTCATATCGCACGGATTACGGGACTACGCTGGGCATATGCTTTATCGGCTGCTGGCCGATGCCACCGCCGCGGTGCATTTCGTGTTCGTGGCGTATGTGGTGGTCGGTGGGTTCATGGCGTGGCGCTGGCCCCGCACCATCTGGCTGCATCTGCTCGCGTTCGGGTGGGGGTTCAGCACGGTTCTGTTCGGATTCGTCTGTCCGCTTACGAATTTGGAGAATTGGGCGCGGCATCGGGCCGGTGTGGCCGGGCTGCCGCCGAGCGGGTTCATCGACCACTATCTGACCGGGGTGATCTATCCGGAAAGCGCGTTGGGGTTGGTGCGCGGGTTGGTCGCGGTGTGCGTGGTGGTGTCCTGGGTCGGCTACGTCCGGAGGGTGCGGGCGATGAGGTCGGCGACCTCGGAGACCTTGTCGTCCAAGTAGAAGTGTCCGCCGGGGAAGACGTTGTGCGCGAAGGAGCCGCGGGTGTGCTCGCGCCAGTCCTGGGCCTGCTCCGGTGTCATGGTCGGATCGTCGGTACTGACCAGGGCCGAGACATCGCAGGACAGTGGGGCGCCCTCGCGGTAGCGGTAGGTCTCGATGGCCTGGTAGTCGCTGCGCACAGCGGGTAGCACCAGTTCCGCCAGGCTCGGTTCCTCGCGCAGAATCCGGACCGACGCCGGATCGGTTGCCAGGCGCTCCAGATCGCCGATCAGATCGTCATTCGAGCCGAGGTGCAGGCGACCCCGCTCGATGAAAGTCGGGGCGGGGCGGCCGGATACGAACAGCGTCGTCAACGGTTGTCCCTTGCGCTCGAGGCGGCGCGCGGCTTCGAAGGCAACGGTCGCGCCCATGCTGTGACCGAACAGCGAAAGTTGCTGCACCGGGCCCTGATTCAGGACCTCCTCCACGATCCGGTCGACGAGGGTGTCCAAATCGTCAATGGCGGGCTCACCGAGCCGGTCCTGCCGACCCGGGTACTGCACGGCCACGACGGC